>MNYV01000110.1 GCA_001873285.1 Nitrospirae bacterium CG2_30_53_67 | reverse complement strand
GGATTACACATATATTGATGATCTGGCGGACGGCATTCTTCTTGCTCTGGACCGCCCCCTCGGATATGCCGTGATCAACCTCGGCGAGGAGTCTGTCATTACACTGAGAGATCTCATCGCATTGATTGAAAAGAACCTCGGCAGGGATGCAGTCATCCGGAATATGCCGGATCAACCCGGCGATGTCCCCGTCACATTTGCGGATATCACCCGGGCCAGGGAACTGCTCGGTTATGATCCCAAGGTGAAGATTGAAGAGGGGATCAGCAGGTTTGTGGAGTGGTATCTTGAAAACAAGACTGAGCTTGTCTCTTGAGAGGAGTTGCTATGCATATTTCCATCATCGGAACCGGATACGTCGGGTTGGTTTCCGGGACCTGTTTTTCCGAGTTCGGAATGAACGTGACCTGTGTGGACAAAGACAAGGCAAAGATCGATGCCCTCAATCAGGGGAAGATCCCTATCTATGAGCCGGGTCTCGAAGACATGGTGAAAAAAAACGTCCGGGAAGGGAGACTCAATTTCACGACAGATATGAAGTCCGCCGTGGAAAAATCTCTGGTGATCTTTATTGCCGTGGGGACGCCGAGGCACGGCGATGGTTCGGCAAACCTTTCCTACGTAGAGGATGTAGCCGAGGACATCGGCCGGTACATGAACGGGTACAAGGTGATTGTGGATAAGAGCACGGTCCCTGTGGGGACCGGAAAATGGGTGGAGGGGATCATCCGGAAACACCAGGCCGAACCCTGCACCTTCGATGTGGTTTCGAACCCCGAGTTTTTAAGGGAAGGGTCTGCCATCGAGGATTTCATGCGTCCCAACCGCGTGGTCATCGGGACGTCGAGTGACCAGGCGCAGGCCATCATGCGGGATCTCTACAGGCCCCTGTTCCTGATCGAGACACCCATGGTCTTTACCTCCGTGGAGAGCGCCGAGATGATCAAGTATGCCTCCAACGCCTTCCTGGCGGCCAAGGTCTCCTTCATCAATGAAATCGCCGCCCTTTGCGAGAAGGTGGGGGCCGACGTCCACCACGTGGCCAAAGGCATGGGGCTGGACGGAAGGATCGGATCCAAATTCCTTCATCCGGGCCCGGGTTTCGGAGGGTCGTGCTTTCCCAAGGATACGGAGGCCCTGGTGCAGCTTGCAGAGCGGAATTCCATGGATCTGAAGATCGTCCGGTCGGCCATTGAAGTCAATGAAGAACAAAAGCAAAGGATGGTCGCCAGGATCGAGTCGGCGGTGGGCGAACTTAAGGGGAAGACGATAGGGATTCTGGGACTGGCCTTCAAGCCCAATACGGACGACATGAGGGACGCGCCTTCCCTGGTTATCATCGAGGGGCTTCAGAAAAAGGGGGCGGGGGTCAAGGTCTTTGATCCCGAGTCCATGGAAGGGGCGAAGAAGATGCTGAAGAACGTGGAGTACTGTGAGAATGCCTACGACGCGGCACAGGGCTCGGATGCCTTGATCTTCATCACCGAATGGAACCAGTTCCGCATGCTCGATATGGAGAAGATCAAGGCGCTGCTTCGTTCGCCTGTTGTCGTGGATCTAAGGAATATCTACGATCCCCAATATATGAGGAAACTCGGGTTCATCTATTCATGCATCGGGAGAGGATGACCAGGAATACGGAAAGGAATGAATGATGTCAAAGACGCTGATTACAGGAGGAGCCGGATTCATCGGGTCGCATGCGGCCGATGTGATGGCGGAGCACGGACTGGAAGTCGTCGTGGTGGATGATCTCTCCTCGGGTAAGAAGGAAAACGTGAATCCTGCCGCCCGGTTTTACAAGGTGGATATCTGCTCTCCAAAGCTGAGCGAGGTCTTCAAAAAGGAGAAGCCGGATCTGGTGCACCACCTGGCCGCTCAGATCAGCGTGGCCGACTCGGTCAGAAATCCCGTGCATGACGCCATGATCAATGTGGTGGGGTCTGTGAATCTTTTGCAGAACTGTGTGAAGTACGGCGTGAAGAAGGTCATCTTTTCTTCCTCAGGCGGGACCGTTTACGGCGCCACGGAACATCTTCCGGCTACGGAGGGCCTTCCTTTTTCCGCCATGTCCCCCTACGGGGTGACCAAGATCTGCATGGAATACTATCTTCCCTATTACAAGGCGGAGCACGGTCTTAACTACACGGTGCTTCGGTACTCCAATGTCTACGGGCCGAGGCAGGACCCTCTCGGTGAAGCCGGGGTCGTGGCGATCTTCGTTCAGGCCATGCTCGAGGGGCGCACGCCGACGATTAATGGAGACGGACGTTATATCCGGGACTATGTATATGCCGGGGATGTGGCCCGGGCCAATTACCTTGCCATAGAGAAAGGGGAGTGTGATTGTTTCAACATCGGGACCGGAATCGAGACCGATGTCAATCAGCTCTATGACCTGATCGCAGCGGTCACGGGCTTCGGCAACAAACCCCTTTATGGGCCGGCCCGTCCGGGGGATCTGCGCAGGAATTCCCTGAACGCGGGCAAAGCCGAGAGGATTCTCGGCTGGAGGCCCGGTGTTTCCCTGAAAGAGGGGTTGGAAAAAACCGTGGCATATTTCAAGGATCATCAGAAAAGACCAGGAGGCAAGAGCCGATGAAGAACCATCCAGTCTCTCCAGGAATCTTCCGGGCCTACGATATCCGTGGAATCATCGGACAGGACCTGGACCCGGAGGTCGCCCGCAGGATCGGACAGGCCTACGGGACCCTTGCTGTGAAGAAGGGCCTTCGCAAGATATCGGTCGGAAGGGACGGGCGTTTAAGCTCAGGGGATCTGGCCTCCGCCCTGATCCAGGGCGTGGTTTCCACGGGGATCCACGTCGTGGACATCGGGGCCTGCCCTACGCCGCTTCTATATTTTTCATTATTTCATCTTGATGTGGATGGAGGCTTGATGGTGACCGGCAGCCATAATCCTCCGGACTACAACGGCTTCAAGGTCTGTGTGGGCAAGGATACCCTGCACGGAGAACAGATCCGGGAGATCTATGACGTGATCGCTTCCGGCAGATTCGAGAGCGGCCAGGGCACGTGTTCGGGAACGGCGATCATACCGGAATATATTCATTATGTAAGGAAACTATTTGAAGGACTGGCACAACTCCCTTCGGTCCATGTGGCGCTGGATGCCGGGAACGGCATGGCCGGAACCGTCGCGCCCGAGCTCCTGGCCGGTCTGGGATGCCGTGTTACCCCTCTATTCTGCGAGGTGGACGGGAGGTTCCCGAACCATCACCCGGACCCCACGGTTCCTGAGAATTTAAAATCTCTGATCCAGAGGGTATTAAAGGATAAGGCCGATGCCGGGATTGCCTATGACGGTGATGCGGACCGGATCGGCGTGATAGACGACCAGGGTAAGATCATCTGGGGAGACCAGTTGATGGTCCTCTTCTCAAGAGAAATTTTAAAGGAGAAACCCGGCGCCACGTTCGTCTCCGAGGTCAAGTGCTCTCAGGTCATGTATGACGATATTCGAAAGAACGGAGGCCATGCCGTCATGTGGAAGGCCGGCCACTCCCTGATCAAGCAGAAGATGAAGGAGACCCATGCGGCCCTCGGCGGCGAGATGAGCGGGCATATCTTTTTTGCGGACCGCTATTTCGGATACGACGATGCCATCTATGCGAGCTGCCGGTTCATCGAGATCCTGAAGAAGAGCGGGAAAAGGATTTCGGAACTTCTCTCCGACCTGCCGGTGACCTTCTCCACGCCTGAGATCCGGAAGGAATGTTCCGAAGAGAAAAAGTTCGGCATTGTGGACAAGGCCAGGGAACGATTTGCACGAGATTATGAAATCATAGACGTGGACGGCGTGAGGATTCTTTTCGGCGACGGCGCATGGGGGTTGATCCGGGCATCCAACACCCAGCCGGTCCTGGTTATGAGGTTTGAGGCAAAGACCCAAAAGAGGCTGGATGAAATCAGGGGTTTTGTGGATAGCGAATTGGAGAAACTGGTCTGAATGGGGGCCATCTCTCCTTGGGTCATCGTCCGGCTCGACCGGACGATCCAGAAGATTTTCCTGGATTCCCTCTATGAATCGTAGACCGGTCAAGCATGCCCTCGACAGCGATCGGGGGCCGGGGAATGAGCGTGCTGTTTAATAAGGACGGTTCTTACGTGAAAAGGTTGGTATGGCTGACACCGGAATACTGATCGAAACCAAAAAAAATACCGAGGACGAATCTCAAAAGATCATCGTGAAGAACTGGTATGCCGTGCATATCCGTTCACGCCACGAGAAAAAGGTCGAGATCGAACTCAAAGGGAAGAGCGTGGAGGTATTTCTTCCGCTCTACGAAACCTTGAGCCGGAGAAGGGACCGGAAGAAGCTCATTCTACTTCCGCTCTTTCCCGGTTACCTTTTTGTGAGGATTGCGCTTGAAAGGGAACGGATCCTTGAGGTATTGAAGGTCAAAGGAGTGGTCCGCATCATCGGCAAGACATCCACGGAACTCTACGCCATCCCTGAAAGCCAGATTGATGCGGTGCATAAGATGGTGGAGAGCGACCGGCTGATCAGCGGGCACCCCTATATCAAGGAAGGGAGCCGGGTCAGGGTCAAGGCCGGACCCCTTCAGGGGATTGAGGGGATCCTGGTGGAGAGACGGGGACGCCACCGGCTGATTATATCCGTGGATATGCTGCAGCAGTCCGTTTCGGCCGAGATCTCCATGGATGAGGTCGAACCGGTATAAAAGATTTCTTCTCTTTCTGAGATGGTGTACCAGCCATTTCAGCAGAGAAACATTTGATATTGCCTTCCTTTTAGGGTGGGGGTGAATCATCCCCTGTAACCGAGAGGGCGAAGCTGTGCCGGGAAAGAAATAAGAGTGGAATCAGATGACCAGACTCAAACCGCATCCTGAGATACTTACAGAGGCGCAGCAGGCAATATGGCCCGAGATGAAAGATATGCCGGACGATTTTGTTCTATATGGTGGAACAGCTTTGGCGCTCCGATTGGGCCATAGAATTTCTGTTGACTTTGATTTCTTTTCTAACCGGGGATTCACACCGGATGAATTGGAACGACAGATCCCATTTCTCAAGAGAGCGGAGCGAATCCAATCCAAGACAGATACTTTAGTTTGCCTGGTAGATCGCGGAGGATTTGTTAAGGCCTCTTTCTTTGGCGGCTTGAACATGCGCCGTGTGGCCGATCCGGACAGAGTTAAAGGGCCGGGTTTTTTTGTTGCATCCTTACTGGATGCTGCCGCAACCAAGATCAAGGTCGTACAGGACCGGGCAGAGGCCAAGGATTATCAGGATATTGCAGCCATTCTAAAAGCAGGTTTAGATCTGCCGGCAGTTTTGTCGGCGGCAAAGGCCGTATATGGTGAGCCTTTTAATCCTTTTTTGAGTTTGAAGGCATTGAGCTATTTTGGTGACGGAGACCTGTCCACATTATCAGACCCTATTCAATCGTTTTTGATCTCAGAAGTCCGAAAGGTAGATATCAAGAAGATTCCTGAAATATCTTTCTTGCCGGGCGGATTGACTCCTGTTGGAACCTGAGGAAAGAAATAAGACCGATGAAAACACTGGAAGATATTGCCGTCCGTTTGATATGGTGGAAATCTCCGGCAGAGGCAATAAAAGATCCAAAACGTTTTCTTGCTCAGGTCATGGTTTACGGCACGATAAAGGATATAGCGGCAGCAAGAAAGTATTTTTCAGATGACGACTTTCTGGATGTATTAAAAAATCCCCCGACCGGAGTTTTTGATCCCAGGTCATGGGCATATTGGAACCTTATGTTTGACATGTATCCGCCTGGTCTGCTGCCTCGCCGGAAATTTGGGAAAACTTCGGAAAAATTACCGGAAGAAAAATGATCAGCATGGAGAGTGGCGGCCCATGAAATTCAGGAATTTTGTCAGAAGGATAAGATACGGCCGGCCCGTGATCGTGGTTTCGGGTCTGCCCAGATCCGGCACCTCCATGCTGATGAAGATGCTGGAGGCCGGCGGCCTTCCGATCGCTTCCGACGGGGAGCGGACGGCGGATACCGACAACCCCAAAGGGTATTATGAACTGGAAAGAGTCAAGGAATTGGCCAAGGGAAAGGACAAGACCTGGGTTGGGGACCTGCGGGGCAAGACCGTCAAGGTGATTTCCTATCTTCTGAAAGATCTTCCTTCCGGCCACGCCTATAAAGTCGTGTTTTTGAACCGAGATCTCAAAGAAGTCATGGCTTCTCAAAACAAGATGCTCGAACACCGCGGCGTACCGTTTGACCCGAAGGATGATGGGAAAATGATCCGGAGTTATGAAAAACACCTTCGGGAAGTTCAGGCCATGTTGGAATCGGACGAGAGGTTCGAGGCTCTCTACCTCAACCATCGTGACGTCATTCATGATCCTCTGACCGTTTCCGGAAAGATCAATCGTTTCCTGGGCGGGCATCTCGATGAGACAAAGATGGCGGGCGTTGTGGACCATAATCTTTATCGTAACCGGGCATAACCCTAGAGAAAAGGGAATATGGATATTCATATAAACTCCGTATGTGATATAGCCGTTCAGGCCGGAGACTCCATACTTAATATATATGCGAAGACGTTTGATGTTGAGTTTAAGGAGGATCAGTCTCCGCTGACCGAAGCGGACAGGGTTTCCCACAGAATCATATCCGAAGAGCTCCTCAGACTCTACCCCGATATCCCCGTCCTTTCAGAAGAAGGCAAGGATATTCCGTTCGTTGAGAGAAAGACGTGGGATCGTTTCTGGCTGGTCGATCCCCTGGACGGCACCAAGGAATTCATCAAACGCAATGGTGAATTTACCGTCAATATCGCCCTGATCGAAAATAACCGTCCGGCGGCCGGCGTCATCTATGTTCCCGTTCAGCATCTTCTCTACTATGCGTCCAGGAAGGAAGGGGCCTGGAAAAAGAACGGAGGCGATGAATCCGTGAGGATACACGTCCGCAACCCGGACGGCGATGGCCTGGTCGTTGTTCAAAGCCGGTCTCATCCATCCGAAGAACTGCAGAGGTATCTGGAAAAACTGAATATCAGAGAGAGGATCGCCAGAGGGAGTTCTTTGAAATTCTGTGCCGTGGCCGAGGGGAGCGCGGATCTCTACCCGAGGCTGGGGCCGACCTGGGAGTGGGACACGGCCGCGGGACATGCCATCGTCGAGGCGGCGGGAGGGCATGTGGTGGACCTGAAAAAGGTTCCGATCGAATACAACAAAAAGATCATCAAGCACGAGCATTTCATTGCCGTCTCCGATCTTTCTTTAATGGGTTAGGATGCTCACCGGTGAATAAGGATTTTCCATGACCCATCTCACCGAACCCCATGGTTCGAAACTCGTCAATCTGATTGTCGATCCTGACCGCGCAAAGGCCCTGAACGAAGCGGCAAAGAATTTCCCATCCCATACCTTGAGCCCGAGACAGATCTGTGATCTTGAACTCCTTATGAACGGCGGGTTTTCCCCGCTCAAAGGATTCATGACCCGAGAGGTCTATGAATCCGTTGTCCGGACCCTGCGGCTGCCGGATGGAATCTTGTGGCCGATACCGATCGTCCTGGATGTGCCGGACCCTATCGCGGGAAAGCTCTCGATAGGAGATCATCTGGCATTGAGGGATCCGGAGGGGTTCATGCTTGCCGTCTTGAATATCGAGGAGATCTTCCGGCCGGACAAAATGGAGGAAGCGGAAAAGGTCTACGGCGCCGCCTCCAGGGAGCATCCCGGCGTCCGCTATCTTCTTGAAGAGGTCCATCAGACCTGCGTCGGGGGAACCATCGAGGGGATTCAACTGCCGCTGCATTACGACTTTGAGACGCTTCGCTGCACCCCGGAGGAACTGCGCCGGCAGTTCGACAAATTGGGATGGCGCCGTGTGACGGCCTTTCATACCAGCAAACCCATGCATCGGATCCACCGAGAGATCACGCTCCAGGCGGCCAAGGAGGCCCAGGCGCATATCCTGCTGCATCCGGCCGTGGGTATGACCAAGCCCGGCGACCTGCATTACTTTGCGCGAGTGCATTGTTACGAGGCGATTCTCCGCCACTATCCGCCGAACCTCGCCATGCTTTCCCTGCTCCCCATGGCCGTGCGCATGGCCGGACCGCGGGAGGCGATTCTCAATGCCGTGATCCGCAAGAACTACGGGTGTACCCATATCATTGTGGGCCCCGAGCACGCATCACCGCCCGGAGCACGGGACGGCAGTCAAAGATTTTATTCCTTATACTCAGCCCAGCACCTGCTGGGCCGGTTTCAGGACGAATTGGGAATTCAGATGATTCCCATCCAGGAGATGCGGTACGTTCCGGACCTCAAGAAATTCCTGCCGATCGAGCAGGTCGAGAGGGAAGGAAGAAACGGGCTCAAATTTACCGACAGGGATCTGAGAGAACATCTGGGACACAACCATGACATTCCGAACTGGTTCTCCTATCCTGACGTGATTGCGAAACTTCGCAGGGTTTTCCCGGAACGGAACAAACAGGGGCTCACCCTCTTCTTCACCGGCCTTTCCGGCGCGGGGAAATCAACCCTTGCAAAGATCCTCTACGCCAAGTTCATCGAGGCCGGCGGAAGGCCCGTGACACTGCTGGATGGGGACATCGTGCGCCGCAACCTTTCGAGCGAGCTGGGTTTTTCCAGGGAACACCGCGACCTCAACATACGGCGCATCGGCTTTGTCGCAAGCGAGATCACCAAGAACGGCGGAGTGGCCATCTGCGCCCCGATCGCCCCTTATACGGCGACGCGTCGTTTCGTCAGGGAAACCATCGAGCAGTACGGGGCCTTCATCGAGATCCATGTGGCTACGCCGCTTGAAGTCTGCGAAGAGCGGGACCGGAAGGGGCTTTATGCCAAGGCGAGGAAAGGTCTGATTCCCGAATTCACAGGCGTCAGCGACCCTTACGAATCTCCGGAGAATCCGGAAATCCGAATCGATACATCCGAACTCAGCCCCATGGCCGCCGCGCAGGAGATATTTCTCTATCTTCTCCGGGAAAATTATCTGGACACCAACGACCCTGAGGATGAATTACTTCTTGGATAAAATTGTGCAGGGGGCGATTCCCGATCGGGCCGAAATGGAAATAATCCATGCTTAGAGAACGCGCAAAACTGATCACCAATATTTCGATCACCTTCGACGTCGCCATCGAGCTCATGGCCTTCTGGCTGGCCCATCTCATCCGGAACGAGTTCCTGATCGGCCGGTCTTTTGAAATCTTAGGCAAGCTTTACGTGATTGAAGAGCGGGCATTCACCGGCGAGGATCTTTGGATGCTGGTCATCATTCTCCCCTTTTCCCTCTTCTTCTTCCGTCAATTCGGAGCGTACAAGTCGGCGCGGTTAAGCACCTTCGGCATGGTGATGGGGGGGTATCTCTCCGGCCTTCTTGCCATGATGATCATTCTGGTCCTCATGCACGATGTTTTCCCGCAGCTCCATGTCAGCCGGCTGACCACGGTCATCTTTCTCCTGATGACCGGGGCGATGCTCACGGTCAAGGTAAGGGCGGCCTTCTTTGTCATGCATCATATCCGGGGCATGGGCTTCAACTTCCGCAACGTCCTGATCATCGGAAGCGGGCCCCGGGCCATCGAGGTGGTGGACGCCATTAAAGAACACCCGGAATGGGGGCTGCGTGTCACAGGATTCGTGGACCCGGATCCCATCCGGGTAGGGGAGGAGATTGAGGGGCACGTGGTGGTAGGATCGGTGGACGATCTTCCCAGGATCCTGGACGAAAACGTCGTGGACGAAGTGATCATCGCCATGCCTCGGAGCTGGTTCCAATTGGTGGAGAAGGTGATCCGGGTCTGTGAAACCTCCGGGATTCGGGCGCACCTCCGCTTTGACCTCTTCAACCCCCGGATTGCCAAGCCTGTTTTTCACGACCTTTTCGGCTTCAAATTGTTGTCGTTTGAAACCACCTCCATGCATGAGGTCCAACTCATCTTCAAACATCTATTTGATGTACTGGTCTCGCTTCTGCTGATTCTATTCTTCTCTCCGCTCCTTCTGACCGTGGCCCTGCTGATCAAGGGGACCTCGCCCGGCCCTGTGCTTTTCAACCAGATGCGAATGGGCCTGAACGGCCGGAGATTTAAAATGTACAAGTTCCGTTCCATGTATCAGGGGGCCGAAAAACATCTTGGCGAGTTGAAGGACCAAAATGAAATGACCGGACCGGTATTCAAGATCGCCCATGACCCGAGGGTCACACCGGTCGGGTGGTTCATCCGGAAGTTCAGCATTGATGAGCTGCCCCAGCTTTTCAATGTGCTTAAGGGTGATATGTCCCTGGTCGGCCCTCGGCCGCCCATCTACAAAGAAGTGCTGGAGTATCAGCGCTGGCAGCGGCGGCGCCTTTCCATGCGGCCCGGCATCACCTGCATCTGGCAGGTCAGCGGCCGGAATGATATCGGATTTGAGGAATGGATGAAACTGGACCTGCAATATATAGACAACTGGTCCTTCTGGCTGGATCTGAAGCTTCTGTTTAAGACCATCCCCGCGGTTCTGATCGGTAAAGGGGCGCATTAAAATTATGCTGAATCAATATCTCGGAAAGGATGGTTGACCCATGAAAGGAATCATCCTTGCAGGAGGCGCCGGCACGCGACTTTACCCCATTACACGGGTCGTGAGCAAACAGCTCCTTCCGGTCTACGACAAGCCGATGATCTATTATCCGCTCTCCACGCTCATGCTTGCAGGGTTGAGGGAGATCCTGATCATCTCCACGCCGCACGACCTCCCGAACTTCCAACATCTGCTCGGCGCCGGTGAACAGTGGGGGCTCACCCTCCGTTATGCGGAACAGCCTGAACCGAGAGGCCTTGCAGAGGCCTTTATGATCGGCCGGGAATTCGTCGAGGGGGGGCCGAGCTGTCTGATCCTGGGTGACAATATCTTTTACGGGCAAGGGTTGAGCGAGAAGCTGCAACGGTGCGCTCAAAAAATCCTGGGCGCGACCGTCTTCGCCTACTGGGTCAACGACCCCGAACGTTACGGCGTTGTGAAATTCGACCCATCCGGAAAAGTGATCAGTATTCAGGAGAAACCCAAGGATCCGCCCTCCCACTACGCGGTCACGGGGATCTATTTCTATGATGAACACGTCGTGGAGATTGCAGAACATTTAGTGCCTTCCGGCCGGGGCGAACTCGAGATCACGGACCTGAATCGGGTCTACCTCGAGAAGGGCGAATTGAGCGTCGAGATTTTGGGGCGGGGCACGGCCTGGCTCGATACCGGCACGCATGAATCCTTACAAGAGGCGTCCAACTTCATCAAGACCATTGAGGCCCGCCAGGGTTTGAAGATCGCCTGCCTGGAAGAGATCGCCTACCGGATGGGCTATATCACCGCCGGCCAGCTTGAGCGCCTTGCCCTCCCACTCTCCCAAAACGACTACGGCCGCTATCTTTTACATATACTGAATGAGGACGGACGAGAAGAATGAGCATGATCGAAACCAGCCGCCCGATTTGGATTCATTCCCCTCTCCCCGGTGGGAAGAGCGGGAATCA
>MNYV01000109.1 GCA_001873285.1 Nitrospirae bacterium CG2_30_53_67 | reverse complement strand
GAGCCCTCGTCCTTGGCGCGGGACAGGGCCGTGTTGAAAAAAATCAGACTCAGGGGGATTCCGACTGCTGCAAAGAGGGCCAGCACGGCGAGGTCGTAACCGAGCTTTGTGACGGGCGCCCCCATCAGGATGGCCTGCCGCAAAGAACGAAGGGAGTAGGTCAACGGAAGGAGGTTCGAGCCGAACTGCAGAAACTTCGGGAGGATCGCTACCGGAAAATAAACCCCCCCGAGGAACGCGGAAAGGCTCCCAAAGACAAAGGCGATCGGGTCTCCCCGCTTGTAAAACAGGACAAAACCCGCGGAAAGGATCCCGAAGGACGAGAAGGCAAGGATGGTGATGAACAGGACGACCAGCACGGAAAGGAGGTTGGCCTGGCCGATCTGAAAACCGAAAAAGACGACGCCGAAGAAGAGATAGACCGCCACTTCGAATGTGGCATAAATAAAACTCCAGAGACTGGAATAGATCAGAAGCGTTATAGGTCTTGTGGGCGTGGTGAACATGGCCTCCAGGGTGCCGGTCACCTGGCCTTCCCGGATGGTCACGGCAAAAATGGAGAGGGCTACGTTCAGGTAACGGTAGAAGGCGATCCCGATCAGGACAAAGGGGAAGTACTCCCCTCCGTAGGCTGAAAGATAAGGGTTTGCAGAGCTTCCGAAAAGCCGGGAGATATAATAGAACATCACCACGGAAAAGAAGACCCCCGCAACCTGGGATACAAATGAAAGGCGATAACTGATTTCTCCCAGAAAATCCCGCCGGAGAAAGGCATACGGTTTATGGAGCATAGAGAGAGAGAGCACGCTCATCTTATCCCGCCTCCCTGCCGGTGGCCCTGGCAAAGATCGTCTTTATATCCGACTCCCCGGCCTCCATGCGGACGATCATGGACCCGTTCTCTCTAAGAAGATCCATGACTTTGGACAGGTTCGCTTCCGGGTCCTGGATCGTGAGATCGAGTTTGATCTTATCGCTCCCGTTGCTCCACTGGATGTCGGTCACCCATGGAAGGCGCTGCATCTCGCTTAAGACCTTTGTATCCAGGGAAGTGATATAGAAACAATACCGGCTTGCATCAAGAAAGGATGCCTTGAGGTCTTCCATCCTCCCCTCGCAGACCAGCCGCCCCTGGCTCAGGACCCCGATCCGGCTGCAGAACTTCTTTGCTTCGGAAAGGCTGTGGGTCACCATCAGGACTGTCGTTTGTTTATTCGAGGCCAGAGAACAGATCTCCTTTAACAAACTTTCGGCCATGGTGGGATCCAGCCCCCGGGTCGGTTCATCCATGAGCAGGACTTCAGGCTCCCTCAGCATGGCCCGAGCCAGCAGGAGCCTCTGTTTCATCCCTGTGGAATACGCATCATACCGGTCGTCCAGAAAGTCGCCCATGTTCATGAACGAAGAGAGTTCCCGGATCCTGCGGTCTATCTCTTTTGCGGAGAGGTTCAACAAGGAACCAAAGAAACACAGGTTTTCCCTCCCGCTCAGACGCCAATAGAAGCTCCTTTCGTCCGGATAGACCATGCCGATCCGCTCTTTGATCCGGTTTTCGTCCCGAACCAGGTCGTACCCCAGGATGCGGACACTCCCCCGATCCGGACGGATCAGGGTGGAGAGGATCTTAAGCAGCGTGGTCTTGCCCGCCCCGTTGGGCCCGAGCAGGCCGAAGACCTCTCCGGTTTGCACACAGAGGGTTACATCGTCCAGCACCTTGATGTCATGAGAGAGGGAGGATGAGGCGAACCACCTTCGGATGCCTCTTTTGGGCCTGAAGATCTTGGTGAGTTTTTCTATCTCGACGGCATAGGGCATGAGGGTCTTCAATTTATGGAAAGGTCACGGTTAAAAGAAGTCTTCCGCAGAGATCCACCCTATGGATTTCTGTGATGTTTCGCTGCGGCCTGCAGGTTCCAGCCGTTTTTTTCGCCGAGGATATCCTCCTCGTAGACCGAACTGATAATGTAGATGAGGGGATTATCCTTGAGGCTGATGATCCTCGGCGCCTTCAGCTTCTGCCCTTCAGCCTGGTACAGGATCTCCACCGTGGGCCTGAGCGGGCGCTCTTCGCTGGTTTCAATCACCTTGCCGATCTCGTTGGTGTTCAGCTTCACAAACCCTTCCAGAGGAAAGACGGAGATCTTTCTCAGAAGCGTTTTGATCAGCTTCTGGGCGAACACCCCCTTCTCCTGCTCCACGATGATCTTGACGGCATCGTAAGGGAGAAAACGTCTGCGCTGCGGCCGGGTATGGGTCAGGGCTTCATAGTAGTCGACCAGGCCGATGATCTGTGCGTACTCATGGAGGTCTTCCCCTGAAAGCCCTCTCGGATACCCCTTGCCGTTGATCCGCTCATGCTCCTGCCGCACCACGGTCGCGATCCATTCATACTGACGCCCGAGGCGGGAGAGCATTTCATAGCTGTATTCGGGGTGCCGCTTCATCTCTTCATACTCTTCCTTGGTCAGCACATCTTCCTTGTTGATGATCTTGGTATTGAGCTTGGCCATCCCGATATCGTGCAGGAGAGCAACGGTCCCGAGGCGGATGAGCTGATTCTCACTGTAATTGAGCCCCATCCCGACCTTCAGGGAGAAGATCGCTACATTCAAGGAATGGGAAACAAGGTCGTTGGAGGAGTGACGGGTATAAACCGCCTTCAGGTAGAGCTTGTCTCCGGCCATCAGGCTTTGAACCATCCGGACGGTGCATTCTGCGATCGCGTCCACGGAGAAGGTTTGATTCGACTTTCCTTTGTCCATGGCGAGGCCGACCTGTTTCTTGGCATCCTCGTAGATCTTGTCCACATCCCCGTAGATCCATTCCCCGTCAGCATTCTTGACGTCGGATTTCTCGACCAGAATGCCGGAGGACATCCTTCGCAGTTCCTCCTTGGAGATGATCGTGGAAATCCCCTTTTCTTCGCTCTCCTTGAGCAGTTCATCTACGGAAAGGATCTCGCTCAGCTTCAGATCCTCTGATTTTCCGAAAGACCGCGGCGCCTTCTTCTTAGGAACGGCCTGATGCAGTACGACGGATGGTTTCTCTTCTTCCCCGGATCCGCCTCCGGACTTGCGCAATATTTCGCTGATTCTTACCATAGGTCTGCTCCCTTAAAAGGAACCGTTGGCCGACTTGTCCACGATCATGGTACTGATGAACTTGACGCTCTCTCCGCAGCCGATCAGCAGGCTGAGATCACAAATGTTATTGATCTTCCTCGGAATGCCGGTGCTGTGTTCATAGATCCGCCGGAAGGCGTCATTGGTAAACATGTTGCGCCTGGCGCCCGCCTTCTTGAGCCTGAAAAAGATGAACTTGACCATCTCCTGCATGTCCAGAGGCTTGAGGTGGTAACGGATGGCGATCCTCTGGTCCAGCTGAGGCATATTCTCCATCTTTTCTTGGAGTTCGGGCTGGCCGATCAGGATCAGGGTCAGGAGAAAACAATCGTTCATCTGGAAGTTCAGCAGGAGTCTCAGTTCCTCGAAGGTCTCGCTGCTGTTGATCAGTTGCGCCTCATCCACAATGATCACTGTGTTTTTCCCGTCTTTGAGGTTTTGATACAGGAAATCGTTGAGCTGGTGGATCATCTCGCTCTTGGATTGAGCCGTAGTCTTCAATCCGAACTGATACAGGATCTCCTTGAAGAAGTCATCGGCCGGCAGGCAGGGGTTCTCGATCAGGGCCAGTTGATAATTTCTTTTCACGAGCCTCTGCACCAGGAGCCGGCTGATCGTGGTCTTGCCGCAGCCGATCTCACCGGTCAGCATGGCCGCACCCTTGCGGTTCTCAATAGCATAAATCAGCCGCGTCAGGGCCTCTTCGTGAATGGGAGATTTATAGAGATAGCCAGGATTTGGAAGATTTTCAAATGGATATTCCTTTAAACCCCAGTATTCCTTATACATAAGCATGAATCTCCTGGTATGAGCCAATATTCTCAAACAATATCATGCCATCTCCGAGTTCTGAATCCACCTGAAGTTCAAGAAACAGAAAAATCCTTTACTATTGATATGTTAATGTGGTGGGCCGTTTTTTGTCAAGATTTAATTTGGTTGGTTTTGACATCGAGAAATTGGAGAGATAACCCCTCGATTTCGCCCTATTGCTTGTTCGGAAGGGCGAGAATGTCCTGTTCAAAGACCGAATCCTTAGTGGTCCTACCCGAACCGTGACAAAGCCGGGAAGACCTTCATGATCCAGACTGAAAAATACCCCAGGCGGTTCATGAAGATCATCACGCCGATGGTGATCAGCAGGATCCCGGATACCGCTTCCACAGCCTTGAAGTGCTTTTTGACCCGGCTGATAAAGGACAACGACCAGCCGGTCGCAAGGCCCATGAGGATGAAGGGGATACCAAGACCCATGGCGTAAATGAGGAGGAGGAGGACCCCGGTCATTACGCTCTCCTGGGTCCCGGCCATGGCCAGGATCCCTGCCAGGATGGGCCCGATACAGGGGGTCCAGCCGAAGGCGAAAACCACCCCGATGACAAAGGCCTGGAGATAGGAGATCCGTTTTGTCCTGACATGGAATCTTTTTTCATAATTCAGAAAACCGATCCTGAAAAGGCCCGTGGTATGCAGGCCCAGGACCACCAGGGCGAGACCTGCGATTCTGCGCAGCAGGCCCATGTGACCGGTCATGATATGCCCGATCAGGGTGGCCGATGCCCCGAGAAGGGTGAAGACCAGGGAAAACCCGGCCACAAAAAGCACGGAACCGGCCAGGATGCCGGGAAGGAGGGCCGAAGGCTTCTCCCTCCCGGTCAGTTGTTCAACCGAAACACCGGAAATATAAGAGATGTACGCCGGCACCAGGGGCAAGACACAAGGCGAAATGAAAGAAAGCAGGCCGCCTAAAAATGCAAACAGGAACTGATCCATAATTTTTTTTCCCTTACAATTTCAAAATTCTAAGTTCTAAATCCTAAACAATTTCAAATAACCAAAATTCAAAACAGAACGGTTCAGAATTTAAATGTTTTGGACATTTGGATTTTGGATTTGTTTAGGATTTCGACATTAGGGTTTAGAATTTATAGCCCTATCCTTGGCATCACCGTACCGGCACTCCGGGAAATGTCATCACCGATTCATGGATCCCGGCGCGGGTGAGCTGATCCGCCGTGAGCCAGCGGAACCGGATCTTGGACCAGTGAAAGAGCCTTTGCGGCTCCTCGCTCAACGGTTTTTGAGTTTCATCGTACAAAACTTTATAGAACTCCATGCCGTCCTGAACTTGGATCATCTTCAGCCGGAATGCAACCGAGGCCGGGCTGACGATGGAATAGTTTCCTCCCACCCGTTCATGGATCCGCAGGACCTCCCCCACCACTACAGCATCCACCCCGAGTTTTTTCCCCAGTTCCATGATGAGCTGGATATCATTATAAATGTCCTTCGCCCCTTTTTGGAGATGAAAAATGGAAAAGGCCTGATCCAAAGGGATGACCTCGTAAGGCGCCGACTTCTTCAGATCTTTATACAGGTATTCCGCAAGGAGCCCCCCCTCTATGGAGAAGTCTTTGTGCTCACGCAAGGGATGGCCGCAAAAGGAACAGATCACATCCGATTCCTTGTCTCCCTGGCGGATCTCCGGCATGACAAAGGGGAGGATGGCTACCTGTTTGATCCGGATCTTCTGGAGATCCGGCGCATACCAGACCTGCAGGTCCCTCTGAAGATGGACGTCCTCCACAATCCCTTTGCCGGCCCCGCACGACAGAAACACCATGGAGAGGATCAGCAGGAAAACTATACGGAAGATAGGGACATAGGGACGATGAACACTCATGGGTAACCTCCTATCCGCAGAGACCGTCATAGCCGCCATTCCGGGCCAGACCCGAAACACGGCATGAGTATCATAAATCTCCGGCAAAGCCGGATTTTAGGGTGCAGATCAAAATCCGTACGCTTTCCAGCGGGCAGTCACCAGAGCCCGGATCTCCTCCGTCATGATGATATCCTCAGGCCATTCCCTGAGATGCCCTTCGGCGGGCCACTTCTTGGTCGCATCGATCCCGATCTTGGCCCCGTACTTGGGAAGGGGTGAGGCGTGGTCCAACGCATCCAGAGGGCCTTGCACAACCTCCACGTCCCTTTTCCAGTCCACGTTGTTCCCGAGGCGCCAGAGGACCTCGGAGGTGTTCTGCACGTTCACATGGGCATCCACAACCACGATCATCTTGGTAAACATCATCTGGCCGGTCCCCCAGATCGAATGCATGACCTTCCGGGCATGGCCCGGATACCGCTTGTCGATGGAGACGAAGACCATGTTGTGGAAGATCCCCTCAATCGGGAGGTTCATGTCCACGACCTCCGGGAGCTGCTTTTTCAGCAGGGGGAGGAAGATCCGTTCCGTGGCCTTGCCCAGATAGCAGTCCTCCATGGGCGGCTTCCCCACGATGGTCGCGGGATAGAGCGGGTTTTTCCTGCGTGTCATACAGGTGATGTGAAAGACCGGATAGGGCTCGGACAGGGAATAATAGCCCGTATGATCGCCGAAGGGGCCCTCGACCCTGCTCTCCCCAGGATCCACATACCCCTCCAGAATGATCTCGGCATGGGCCGGCGCCATGAGGTCCACGGTCTCGCAGGGAACCATCTCCACCGGCCCCCCGCGCAGGAATCCGGCAAAAAGCATCTCGTCGAACTCATCCGGGAGCGGGGCCGTGGCTGAATAGATGACCGCGGGGTCCCCCCCGAGCGCCACGGCCACGGGGAGCCGCTCATGCCGGCGCTCTGAATCCTGGTAATGGCGGGAGCCGTGCTTGTGGACGTGCCAGTGCATCCCCGTGGTCTTCTCATCATAGACCTGCATGCGGTACATCCCGCAGTTCTGGGTCCCGGTGACGGGATTTTTTGTAAAGATCAGAGGCAGTGTAATGAACCGGCCCCCATCCAGAGGCCAGCACTTGAGGATCGGCAAGGACGAGAGGGAAGGACGGTCCTTCTCGATAACCTCCTTGACCGGTCCCGTCTTCACGGTCTTGGGGATAAAATCGGCCAGCCTTTTCAGCTTGGGGAGCTGTTTGATCTTTTCGATCAGGTTGGTGGGGATCTCCGGCTCAACGATATTCTGAATCCTCCGGGCGATCTCATCCAGGGAACCCACCTCGAGGGCGAGGCAGATCCTTTCCATGCTCCCGAAGGCATTGATCAGGAGCGGATAAGGGGAGCCTTTGACCTTTTCAAAAAGCAGGGCCGGGCCCGCCTCTTTGGAGACGCGGTCCGTGATCTCCGTGATCTCCAATTCCGGGTCCACCTCCACCTGGATTCTCTTGAGAAGAGATTTCTGTTCCAGGGCCCGTACAAAATCCCGTAAAT
Organism: Nitrospirae bacterium CG2_30_53_67; assembly: GCA_001873285.1. NCBI lineage: Bacteria > Pseudomonadati > Nitrospirota > Nitrospirae bacterium CG2_30_53_67. The sequence continues at coordinate 3,248 of MNYV01000109.1, read as the reverse complement.
CTTGATAGGCCATCCTGTGTCCGTCCTGAAATTTTCGGATATGATCCCGTCATAGGCCCGTGGAAAGAACCATGGAGCCGCTGAGAGGGATTGAACCTCCAACCTACTGATTACGGATCAGTTGCTCTACCATTGAGCTACAGCGGCATTTTATATCATCAGGACTATCCCTGAATCATTTTCATTTTTTAACATCTTTTGCCTATTCCGTCAAGGAGATTCAAGAAGAGCGGAAAGGTTTGACAAGACCGTTCGCACATTCTATGCTAAGGACAGAAAATTACTTGGAAAACAAGGTTTTGTTCAAACTATGGACGTCATCACCACCCATACCAATGCGGATTTCGACTGCCTGGCCTCCATGGTGGCGGCAAAAAAATTCTACCCTGAGGCCAGGATGGTCTTCCCGGGTTCGCAGGAACACGGCCTTCACCAGTTCTTTCTGCATTCCGCGAGTTATGCCCTGAATTTTGAGCGTCTTAAAAATATCAAAATAGAAGAGGTCACCCGGTTGATCCTCGTAGACACCAAGTCGTCGAGCCGGATCGGAAAGTTCGCCGAACTGATCGGCAAACCCGGTATTCCCATTCACATCTTCGATCACCATCCGGTAACGCCGGGGGACATCCGGGCCGACTATGCCGTGATCCGGGAACGGGGCTCCACCACCACCATCCTGGTGGAGATGATCCAGGAGAAAGGGATTCCCATCACCCCTCTGGAGGCGACCATCATGGCCATCGGGATCTATGAAGACACGGGTTCCTTCACCTTCGCCTCGACCCGCAGGGAGGACCTCAATGCAGCCGCATATCTTCTAACCCAGGGTGCGGACCTCAACATGGTCTCGGACTTCATCACCAAAGAGCTCACCGTGGAGCAGTTCGGCCTCCTGAACGATCTCATCCAGTCGGCAAGGACCCATACCATACGGGGGATCGACGTGATCCTGGCAACGGCATCAGTGGACCAGTATGTGGGCGACATATCGATTCTGGCCCATAAGCTCCGGGATATTGAAAACATCAATGTGTTATTCGTTCTGGTCCGCATGGGAGACCGGGTCCACCTGATCGCCCGGTCCAGACTGCCCGAGGTGAACGTCGGCGAGGTCCTTGCCGAGATGAACGGAGGGGGGCACCCCACGGCCGCCTCAGCCACGATCAAGGAAAAGACCCTGCTTCAAATCCAGGAGGAGCTCCTGCAGATTTTGAAAAAACATATCCTTCCGGTCCGGAGCGCCGAGGAAATCATGACCTCGCCGGTCATCACCATTCAGGCGGACAAGAACCTGGTCGAGGCATCGGAGATCATGACCCGCTACAATATCAATGCCCTTCCGGTCGTGGAAGGGGAGAGATTCGCCGGCGTCGTGACGCGGGAGGTCGTGCAGAAGGGGATCTTCCATGAATTGCAGCAGACCCCGGTCCGGGACTTTATGAGCACGGAGGTCTTGACGGCGGACAGGACCACATCGCTCTTCACCATCGAAGAAGACATGATCGAGAAGAACCAGCGCATGATGCCGGTACTTGAGAACGGCCGGGTCATCGGGGCCGTCACCCGCACCGACCTCCTGATGGCGCTCCATGAGGATATCCGGAAGAAACCTCAGACTCCCTATGCCCTGAACGATGAGAACGAATACCTTTTCAGCAAAAATGTGAAAAAACTCTTGGATGAAATGATCCCATCCCCGGTCATCAGGATCCTCCGTCATGTGGGAAAGACCGCCGATGAACTCGGCTATTCGGCATACGTGGTCGGAGGCTTTGTCCGGGACCTCCTTCTCGGTATCGAGAACCTGGACGTCGATATTGTAATCAAAGGGGACGCCATCAAACTGGCCCATGCCTTTGCGGAGCGCTTCAAGGCAAGGGTCAAGGGCCATCCCAAGTTCGGGACCGCGGTGGTCATCCTCCCGGACGGATTCCGGGTGGACATGGCCACGGCGAGGACCGAATACTATGATTATCCTGCGGCCCTCCCCAGGGTCGAAATCAGTTCCGTTAAAAAAGACCTCTACCGAAGGGACTTCGCCATCAACACTCTGATCATCCAGCTCAACGGCAAGGCGTTCGGACATCTGGTCGACTATTTCGGAGGGCAGAGGGATCTCAAGGACCGGGCCATCCGGGTCTTGCACAACTTAAGTTTCGTGGAAGACCCCACGCGCGCCTTCCGGGCCATCCGGTTCGAGACCCGGTTCCACTTCAATATCGGCCGGCAGACCGCCGGCCTGATCAAGAGCGCCGTCCGCATGAACCTTTTCCAGAAACTCTCGGGCAAGCGGCTCTTCGTCGAATTGAAATACCTCTTCCAGGAAGAAGACCCCTTCCCATCAATCAGGCGCATGGAGTCGTTTGACCTTCTCCAATTCATCCACCCCAATCTGAGGCTGACATCCGATTCGGAAAAACTCTTTTCCTCCATCAAGAACGTTATAGCCTGGTTTGATCTTCTCTTCCTGGACATCAAGGTCGAGACCTATCTGGTCTGCCTCATGGGTCTCCTCCTCCCACTCGAAGAGAAAGAGATCAGGCAGGTGGAAAAGACCCTGGACCTCAGCAGGGATTTCTTCAGCAGGTACCTGATCGGGACCGATGCCTTCTCCCGGATTCTCAACCGGTTCAAGAACCGCAAGAAAATCCTCCCGAGTGAGATCCATGGCATGCTCTCTCCTGTTCCGGTGGAAACCATACTCCTGATGATGGCGTCCACGACCTCAGAGACCGCGAAAGAACGCTTCTCCTCTTTCCTGACCCGGCTTAGAAACATCAAACCGGAACTCACCGGCCAGGAGATCCGCAAACTCGGGTTCAAACCCGGACCCATTTATCAGCGGATCTTAAACAGGCTGATGGACGCCCGACTGGACGGCCAAGTCAAAACCAAGGAAGAGGAGATCCGACTGATTAGGAAGGAATTTCTGTAAATAAGGATCATCTCCAAAAGAGTGGGTGAAAACATCAGGGGTCAAGGGGTCCAGGATTCCAGGGGTCAAGTGAGGTGCTAAGAACATAAGGGGCCGAGGGTCCTAGGGTTCAAGGATTCCAGTGTTTTTCTCTGGAGATTTTGCTTGCGTTTAAGTATTTCACTTGACCCCTTGAACCCTGGAATCCTCGAACCCTTTTTACCCACTAAATGGGAGAAGAACCAGAAAAGAAGAGAAGTGAAGTGATGGAAGCTTTATTATTAATCGGTCATGGAAGCCGGGCCGAGCAGGCCAATGAGGGGATGTTCCGGAT
>MNYV01000108.1 GCA_001873285.1 Nitrospirae bacterium CG2_30_53_67 | reverse complement strand
ATCGTGGCCAATGCCGGAGCCCGCGTGGGGGATGATCTGATCCTGACCAAGCCCCTGGGGAGCGGGATCGTGACCACGGCCATCAAGAACCATGCCGCTGGCCCGGAGCTGATCGAAAAGATCACCATCCTGATGGCCACGCTCAACCGGGCTGCGGCTGAGGTTATGAGAACCGTCTCACCCCATGCCTGCACCGACATCACGGGTTTCGGCCTTCTCGGGCACCTCCACGAAATGGCCCTGTCCACCGGCGTCGGCGCCGAGATCTACCTGAATCAGGTCCCTGTGATCGAGGAGGTCTGGGGCCTGGCGCGCGAGGGATATATCCCGGGCGGAACCCGGGCCAACCTCAAGTTTCTGGCGGATGCCGTGGTCTGGGACCCCTCCATTTCAGAGATAGAACGGCTGGTGCTCTGCGATGCCCAAACCTCGGGCGGCCTCTTGATCGCCGTGGCTCCGGAAGAATCGGACCGACTGATTCAAACGCTGAAGGAAAAGGGCGCACTCGCGGCCCACCGGATCGGGAAAATCGTGGAAGACCCCTCCGCCAGGATCCGGGTCAGGAAAACCCTTTCATATATGAATGCATAAAATCTATTGATTATGACAGTCTGGAAAGAATGGGAAACAACTGTTTCAATCCATTGGCCATGATCTCGATAGCAAAGGCGGCGAGTAGCAGCCCCAGGATCCGGTTGGCGATATTGAGACCGAGCGTCCCCATGGCCGTGCCGATGGGAAACGCCAGGTGGAGCATGATCCAAAGAATGAAACAGACCATCAGGATGGAGCAGAGGATGATCAGATAATGATTCCAGCTGTTTCCGCGGTTCATGGCAATGATCACCGTGCTGATGGCCCCGGGCCCGGCCAGCAGGGGTATCCCCAGAGGGACGATTGCCGCAGCGCTCTTATCCGCCATCTCGATCTCTTCTTCAGGCGTCTGCCTGACATGTCCGGGCGTTGCACGAAGCATGGCCAGGGCCATCAGGAACAGGACAATCCCGCCGCCGACCATGAAGGAACCGAGGCTGGTTCCGATCCATCTCAGGATCGTCTCCCCGGTCAGGGCGGAGCAAAGAAGCACACCCGTGACGGTGAAGGTGACGACCAAGGCGGTTTTCTTGCGCCCTTTTTCGGTATAGTCCTTGGTGATGTTTAAAAATACGGGGATCGCAAGAAATGGGTCCAGGATGGCCAGCAACGCGGTGATGAATCGGGTGTATTCCGTCCAGTGCTGCATGGTTTGGTTTATCCCTGTATCCTCTGGTAGTGGGTTACGATCATGCCGTGGATATTCTCGTGGTCGCCGATCACGGTATCGGGCCAGAGGATGCTGTTTGAGACCCTGGATCCGGAGCCGATGGTGCACCGGTCTCCGATGATGGCGCCGGGTCCGATCACGGCCTCATCCTTGATGACGGCGCCGTTCCCGATCAGGCAGTCAGGGTCCACCGTGACCCCGTTCCCCCTCTTGTAGTTTGCCGGCCCGTTATCCACGGATCCCTGTTTCAACGCATGATTATCGAGGATGTCCTGATTGGCCTGAAAATAGTCCCCGATCTCGCCGAGGTCTCTCCAGTATCCCCTGTGGATATATCCGTAACAGGGCTTTTTGGAGCGGATCCATTGGGCGTAGACGTCCCGGTTGATACAAAAGGTCTTGCGTTTGGGCATGAAATTCATGACTTCGGGATCCATGATGTGGATGCCGGTGAACATCCATTTCTCAAGGCCGGTCTGTTTCGTCTTGACCTTTCCCAGGAACTCCCTGATCCTTCCTGAATGATCCGTTTCGATGGTCCCGTAACGGACGGGGTCCGGATTAGGCCTGAGGACCATGGTGGAGAACGCCCTGCGGGAGAGGTGAAATCCGATCACCTCCCCGAGGTCGATGTCGATCAGGATGTCCGCATTAATCACCACAAAGGCCCGGTCTTCGAAAAAGGCCCGCATCTTCCTGATCCCTCCGCCGGTTCCCAGCAGGGCGGGTTCTTCGGAATAAATGATCCTGAGCCCAAAACGGGAGCCGTCGCCAAGATGTTCTTTGATCCGGTCCCCCATATAGTGCAGGTTCACGGCGACGTCCTCGATGCCGTTTCGTTTCAGAAGATCGAGGTTGAATTCGATCAGCGGGCGGTTTGCCACCGGGATCAGCGGTTTGGGCTGCTCCAGGGTGAGGGGTCGAAGCCTCTCCCCCAGGCCTGCAGCCAGGACCATGGCTTTCTTTGGAGTCTTTTTTGCCTCTTCTTCGATCAAGTCCATAGGCGCAATAATTACAGCATGATGGGTTACGATTCAGCCGGGAAAGAACACGGCCATCCTCAATGGATCCGTCATGGCATAGCATAGCAGAATGTGACAAAAAAGCAAATTTTTTCCTATGTAGATGTTTCCCTGCAAGGAGGGGCGATATCGGCTTTTTACTTGAAAAAAAAGGGGGGGTATGTTAATTATCCTCATATCTTTTTCTTAAATGACGAGGTGCAGAAGTGGATGCTGAGTACCATCCTTCAAATGTTGAGCGGAAATGGCAGACCTTCTGGGCAGAGAATAAGAGCTTCAGGTCTCTTCCCGATCCATCCCGTAAGAAGTGCTATATCCTTGAGATGTTCCCCTACCCATCAGGGAAGATCCACATGGGGCATGTACGGAACTATTCCATTGGGGATGTAATCGCCCGGTTCAGGCGGATGCAGGGATATAATCTGCTCCATCCCATGGGCTGGGATGCCTTCGGGATGCCTGCGGAAAACGCGGCGATCAAGCACGGGGTCCATCCGGCCAAATGGACATACGAAAACATCAAGGCCATGCGGGTCCAGCTCAAGCAGTTGGGGCTTTCCTACGATTGGGACCGGGAGGTTGCGACCTGCGATCCCGGGTACTATCGCTGGGAACAGTTGGTTTTTCTGAAGATGTATGAAAAAGGGCTGGTCTACCGCAAGGAATCCTCGGTCAACTGGTGCAGCTCCTGCCGCACGGTTCTGGCCAACGAACAGGTGGAAGGCGGCCGCTGCTGGAGGTGCGACAGCGATGTGACACAGAAGCAGTTATCCCAGTGGTTTTTCCGGATTACCCGATATGCGGATGAACTCCTCTCGTTCTGCGACAAACTTCCCGGCTGGCCGGAACGGGTCATCACCATGCAGAAGAACTGGATCGGAAAGAGTTACGGCGTGGAGGTGGAGTTCCCTGTTCAAGGGCGGGAAGAGAAGATCCTGATCTTCACCACGAGGCCTGACACCCTGTTCGGCGCCACCTTCATGAGCATGGCGCCCGAACATCCCATGGTCTTCTCCTTGACCGCTCCGGAGCAAAAGGCGGATGTGGAGGCCTTTATCGAACGGATGCGCAGGACCGACAAGATCGTCCGGACGTCCGAGGACGTGGAAAAGGAAGGGGTCTTTATCGGGAGTTTCGCCGTCAATCCCATGACCGGGAAACCCATTCCCATCTATATTGCCAACTTTGTGCTCATGGAATACGGCGCAGGCGCCGTCATGGCCGTGCCGGCCCATGACCAGCGGGATTTTGAGTTTGCAAAAAAGTACGGGATCCCCATACAGGTGGTCATCCAGCCGCCCGACCGGACCCTCCGGCCGGAGGAGATGGCCGAGGCGTATACCGAACCGGGCATCATGGTCAATTCAGATCAGTTCATCGGTCTCGACAGCGAGACCGCTAAACAAAAGATAACCGAAGAGATCAAGATCCGAGGGATCGGGGATAGGACGATCAACTACCGCCTCAGGGACTGGGGGATCTCCAGACAGCGCTACTGGGGGGCGCCCATCCCCATGGTCTACTGCGATTCCTGCGGGATCGTTCCGGTGAAAGAGGAGGACCTCCCCGTGGTCCTGCCTGAAGATGTGGCTTTTACCGGAACCGGCGGTTCGCCGCTGGATTCCCATGCTGAATTCGTGAGGACACGTTGCCCGGCATGTAAACGCCCGGCCAGGCGGGAGACCGACACCATGGACACCTTTGTGGAGTCATCGTGGTATTTCCTTCGCTATGCCTCCATGGTGCGGGACCAGGGGCCCTTCGACCGGAAAGAAGCGGAGTACTGGATGCCCGTGGACCAGTATATCGGCGGGATCGAGCATGCCGTGATGCACCTGCTTTATTCAAGATTCTTCACCAAGGTTCTCCGTGACCTGGGGATGATTTCCCTGAACGAGCCCTTCGTGAACCTCCTGACCCAGGGGATGGTGATCAAGGACGGGGCCAAGATGAGCAAGTCCAAGGGGAACGTGGTGGACCCGGATTTCCTGATCAGCAGATACGGCGCCGATACGGCAAGGCTCTTCTCCCTGTTTGCCGCCCCGCCTGAAAAGGACCTGGAATGGAGCGATCAGGGTGTGGAAGGGACCTATCGGTTTCTGCACAGGGTCTGGAGGCTGGTCTTCACCTATGCCGAGAGGTTGGGGAAAATTCCAAAAGATGCCGTGATTGGAGGCGTCCTTCCCGATTCCGTCATGGCCGTCCGCAGGAAGACGCACCAGACCATCCGCAAGGTCACCCACGACCTGGATGGAAGGTTCCACTTCAACACGGCCATCGCTGCGATCATGGAACTCGTCAACCTCCTGCTCCAGACCCAACAGGAATCATTCACCGAAGAAACCCTTCCCGTGCTTCGAGAGTCCCTGGAGGCCTTGGCCCTGATGCTTGCGCCTTTCGCGCCGCACATTGCCGAAGAGATGTGGGAGGCCCTGGGGCATACGGGGGGGATCGGAGAGGTCTTCTGGCCTGTCTATGACGAGACCATTGCCAAGGAAGAAACCATCACCGTCGTGGTGCAGATCAACGGAAAGATCCGGAGCCGGATCGAGGTTCCTGCGAACTCACCCGATGAGATGCTGAGGGAGACGGCCTTTTCCGACGCCCGTGTTCTTGAGTTTACGAACGGGAAGACGGTCCGAAAGGTCATCGTGGTGCCGGGTAAACTGGTCAACATCGTAATTTGAGGAGGGGCGGGATGAAGATGAATATATTCAAGAGGATTCTGATCTTCTCTTGTGCCTTGGTCATGACGGCATGCGGGTATCACCTGGGGGCTGGGCCCAAGGCCCCGGCTTCGTTTGGAACCGTGGCTGTTCCGATATTCGTGAATGAATCTTCAGAGCCCAACATCCAGGCGTTGATTACCGGCGCCCTGATCCGGGAATTCAACCGGGCGGGGGTCATGATCGTGAACGAGGACCGGGCCGGCAAGATCCTGACCGGGCGTATTTCGGGTTATTCAAACACCTCGGTGGCGAGATCGGCAGCCGGAACCGTGAGCGAGTACCGCCTTTCGGTGGACATCAACCTGGTTCTCAAGGACAGGGCAGGGAAGATTCTCTATCAGAATCCTGCGGCACAGCTCAGGGAGGAGTATTTTGCATCCGGTATCCTGGAACAGAATGAGCAGGCCGAGGCCGAGGCATTGCAGAGCGGCGTCCTGGACTTTGCAGAAGATGAAGTCAGGCACATGCTGGATGCAGTGAACACAGGACTTGGAAATGACCGTCTATGAACCCAGCCCTGAACAGATCAAAGCGCTCTTATCGCTGACCGAAGAACAGTTCCGTGAACAACGGCTTGCCGTGAAAATATTCAGCCGGGTTCTCGGCGCTGAAATTTATCTGATCTCCCACCCGTCCATGGAGGACAAGGTGGACGGTGTGGCTTACTTGCCGGAAGAAATCGCCGAACTCATGAAGATCAGGGATGCCCTTAAACCGCACTATGAGGAGAATCTGCAGAAGATCCACAATGCCAAGAAGATCTTTAAAGGGAAGATTGTCAGCGAAGAGGCCGGAGATTGAAAGATCAAAGGATTTTGATTCACCCGCAAGAAAGCTGGATGGCGATATAAGTTAAGGATCATCTCCAAAAGAGTGGGTGAAAACATAAGGGGTCAAGGGGCCAAGGAGTCAAGGGGTCGAGTGAACCCCGTTAGAGGTTATCCTCTAACGGGGTGAAGTGCTAAAAACATCAGCGGTCAAGGGTTTTAGTGTTTTTCTCCGGAGCTTTTGTTTGCGTTTAAGTACTTCACTTGAACCCTTTTTACCCACTAAATGAGAGAAGAACCTATATCAAAATAATGGAGGTTATGTCTATCATGCCAAAGAACAAACATCCTTATCTTTCCGGAGAGCCGATCGTGCCCGGCGGCATCCGGGGAGATGAAACCGTTGCCGAACTCGTGGAGCGGACCTTTCTCGCCTACAATGCCGGAAGGATTCATGAGGCCTGCCGGCTCCTGAACGAGAAAATCCTGAAGGATGACGTGACCGTAGGCTTAAGCCTTTCGGGCGCCCTGACCCCGGCCGGCTTGGGGCGATCATGCATCATCCCGCTGATTGAGAACGGTTTTGTGGACTGGATCGTCTCCACCGGCGCCAACCTCTACCACGACACCCATTTCGGCATCGGGCTGACGCTGCACCGGGGGACCCCGTTTCTTGATGACCGGGAGCTCAGGAAGGAAGAGGTCATCCGGATCTATGATGTGCTCTTTTCCTACGACGTACTCCTGAAGACGGACAGCTTTTTCCGTGAGATTCTCTCCGCTCCGGAGTTCCGGAAAGAGATGGGGACAGCCGAGCTTCATTACCGGATCGGGAAGTTCGTGGCCGAACGGGAAAAGGTGCTCGGGCTTCCGACCGTGAGCCTCCTTTCCGCGGCGTATCAGCACGGGGTCCCGGTCTATACCTCCTCTCCGGGCGACTCCTCCATCGGGATGAATATCGCAGCGCTGAACATCAAGGGGGCCGGTCCGAGGATCGATCTCTCTCTGGACGTAAACGAAACCGCCGCCATCATCTACCATGCCAAGAAGAACGGATTAAAAAGCGGCGTGGTTCTGATGGGCGGAGGCTCCCCCAAGAATTTCGTGCTCCAGACCGAGCCGCAGATCCAGGAGGTCTTCGGACTTAAGGATTCGGGACACGGCTATTTCCTTCAGGTGACCGATGCCCGGCCGGATACGGGAGGTCTTTCCGGTGCGACCCCTTCCGAGGCCGTCTCCTGGGGAAAGGTGGACCCCGAGCGCCTTCCGGATTCTGTGGTGGCCTATGTGGATACGACCATCGCCCTTCCGATTCTTACGGCCTATGTCCTGGCCAAACATCCCAAGAGGAAACACAAACGCCTCTACGACCGGAGGGACGAACTCATGGCTTTCCTGAAGAAGGACCTGCCGAAAAAATTCAAATGAGCGCTTCACTTGACCCCTGATGTTTTCACCCACTCTTTTGGAGATGATCCATCCATGAAAAAAACGGAAGAGACTAAAAGGATAAAGGGTCGCAGCAAAGGTCGGAATCGGAGCGAAGAACCAACCGGGGATAAGAAGTCTTATACTGGAGGATGGGTCACGGGCTCGGAGGCAGAGGGGACTCCTTGAGGAACTGGAGGAAGGTTTGGGCCACATGGGTGTAGAATTCCTGGTCGAGCCGGATGATCAGGAAATCCCTGGAGAGCGGCTCCTCGCACATTCTTACCGTTTTAAGCTTTCCTTTTTTCAGATGCTCCCGGACCGCCCATTTGGAGACACAGGCCGTGCCGATCCCCTGTTCCACGGCCCGGATGATGAGATCCGTGCTGGCCGAGGTCAGCACGATGTTCAATTCTGAAGGCTTGATCCCCATTTCCCCTAAACGGTTCTCCATCATGTGGCGCGTACCCGATCCTTTTTCCCTCCGGATAAAAGGCTCTTTTAGGAGTTGTTCCCTGGAGATCCTTTTGAGCCCTGCCCAGGGATGGTTCTTGTTCACGAGCAGGACCAGTTCATCCTCGCAGAGTTTTTCCGAAAGCACGCCCGGGTAATAGACCTGATCCTCCACCAATCCCACCTCGATATCCCCGGAGATCAATGCATCCAGAATTCCACGGGTATTGTTGACCAGATGGTTGACCTGGATGGCGGGATACGTCTTCTTGAATTTTAAAAGAAGATCCGGAAAGACGTACCGGGCCACAGTCGTGCTGGTGCCCACGGAAAGGAGCCCTTTGACCGAATTCGCAAGTTCATCGACTTGCTTTACGGTCGTTGCATACATCTTCAGGATCTCCCGCGCTCGTTTGTAGAATTCCTTGCCGATGGCGGTCAGTGCCAGGCTTGAGCGCTGCCGGTGGACGAGCTGTACGCCCAATTCCTCTTCCAGGTTTTTGATGATGCGGCTGACCGCGGACTGGGTGATGAAATTTTCCTCGGCCGCCCTGGAGAAGTTGAGGGTTTTGGCCACGGTGCAGAAGACTTTGAGGCGATGATCATCCATAATGAACGTATCGATACAAGAAAGGTTGATTAAAACGGATGAGGATATCCTAATGGGCGGGAATCCCAAAGTCAATCAGAAATTGATGCCGATCCGGTTTTCGAGAAGCCCCGGAGGACGGGAGCGCCGATGATGCGTTAAATGAAGTTCCGGTCATGCTTTCAAAAATGCTCTCCCACGCCTTCGGCGCCGGACCTGTCGGGCGCCGGCGCCGAGTCGTGGGTTTCTCTGCTGTTCATGAAAAGCTGCCGGAGTGCGGAACCCCTAC
>MNYV01000107.1 GCA_001873285.1 Nitrospirae bacterium CG2_30_53_67 | reverse complement strand
TGGCAAGCCTCTCCGCCTGGGCCTCATCTCGAGAGTCAAAGACGAACCGGTGCGCCTTGAGCAGGGCCGCCGGTCCCAGGTAGGCCTTGTCAAACCAGAAGGTCGGGCAGGACGATGTGCACGATGCGCAGAGGATGCACTTTGTCGAATCATCGATCCTTGCCCGTTGTTTGGGGCTCTGAAGCCTCTCCCGCTCCGGCGGGGGGGTCTGGTTCACAAACCAGGGTTTGACCGCGAGATTCCTTTGGAAAAATTCATCTGTGTCCACGAACAGGTCCTTGATCACAGGAAAGCTCTTCAGCGGTTCCACCCGGATGACCCGGGACGGTTTCAGGTCGCGGATCAGGGTCCGGCAGGCAAGCCGGTTCCTTCCGTTGATCATCATGGCATCAGAGCCGCAGACCCCATGGGCGCAGGAACGGCGGAAGGAGAGGCTCCCGTCGAGTTTCCACTTGATTTCATTCAGACAGTCGAGAACCGACCAGAAAGGCTGCACCTTGATCCTGTAGTCCTGGTAATGAGGCTTCACATCATATAACGGATTGAAACGAAGGATCCTGAAACGTCTTTCCATCTCAGTAAGTCCTCTCCATGGGCTGGTAACGCGTGATCCGGACCGGCTTGTATGAAACGATCGGGCCTTCCGGGCCTTTCCGGGCCAAGGTATGTTTTAAAAAACCGGCATCATCCCGAATCGGAAAATCCTCACGGGAATGCGCGCCCCGGCTTTCGGTCCTGGCCAGGGCTCCTTCCAAGATGGTTTCGGCCAGTTGGAGGAGATTCCCAAGTTCCAGGGCCTCCACAAGATCGGTATTACAGAGTCTGCCGTGGTCCATGATTTGAACAGCGGCATAGCGAAGTTTCAGCTTTTTCAATTCGTTCTTTGCTTCCATGAGCAGTTTCTCATTCCGGAATACGGAACAGCGGACCATCATCATCTCCTGAAGTCTTTCACGAATCCCGGCGGCGGCCTCGTTCCCCGATCCTTCCAGGAGGTCTTCCACCCGGATGCGAACCTCCTGCGCCGTCTTATCCGGCGGTTCCGGAATCCCGATCCCCCGGATGTCTTTGAGGATCTGCTCTCCGGCTCTTTTGCCGAAGACCAGGATGTCGAGCAGGGAATTGCACCCCAGACGGTTGGCCCCATGCACGGATACACAGGCACATTCTCCGGCCGCATAGAGGCCCGGGAGCAGGGTCTCCTGATCATCCATCACCACACGGCCATTCACATCCGTGGGGAGTCCGCCCATGGCATAATGGCACGTGGGCTGGACCGGAATGGGCTCTCGGACCGCATCGGTCCCGAGGTACGTCTGGACGAAGCTGTGGATCTCGGGGAGTTTTTCAAGGATCTTCTTCTTCCCCAGGTGACGGAGATCCAGGTAGACGTAATCCTTGCCGGCGATCCCCCTTTTATTCCGGATCTCCGTATAGATGGCCCTGGAGACCACATCCCTCGGTGCGATATCCTTCATGGAGGGGGCATATCTTTCCATGAAGCGTTCCCCATCCCGGTTGATCAGAATCCCCCCTTCGCCTCTTGCCGCTTCGGTGATCAGGATCCCCAGTTTATAGATCCCCGTGGGGTGAAACTGCACAAACTCCATATCCTCGAGAGGAACTCCGGTCTCGTAGGCCATGACCATTCCATCGCCTGTGTTGGATAAGGCGTTGGACGTGGTCTTGTAGATGCGTCCATACCCCCCGGCGGCCAAAAGCACGGCCTTGGCATGAAATACGTGAACCCCTCCCTTCAGGATGTCCCAAGCCGCGAGCCCCTGTATCCGGCCGGCATCGAGGATCAGCGAGATGACAAAAAATTCCTGGTAGAACCGGACGTTCTTGCGCAGACAGTGCTCATATAGGGTATGGAGAATCACATGGCCGGTCCGGTCCGCGGCGTGGCAGGCCCTCACGGCCGAATGCCCGCCGAAAGGGCGCTGGGAGATCCGGCCGTCTTTTAGACGGCTGAAAGGAACACCCATATGCTCAAGTTCATAAACGGTCCCGGGGGCCTCCCGGCAGAGGATTTCAACGGCATCCTGATCTCCAAGGTAGTCCCCGCCCTTGACCGTGTCGAACATGTGATGTTCCCAGGAGTCTTCATCAACATTCCCAAGGGCAGCCGCCACACCCCCTTGTGCGGTCACGGTATGGGAGCGGGTGGGAAAGACCTTGCTGATCACGGCCACATCCGCAGCGTCTCCGATTTCAAGGGCCGCTCTGAGCCCGGCGCCTCCGGCGCCCAGGATCAAAACATCATGACGGTGCACGGGGAATGGAGAAGAAGATGACATAGGACAACCTTGATAAAACCTACGGTTTGACCGTAAATATTCCAACTGAGAATACGCCGATACCTAAAAATATCCATCCTATGCCAAGGAGCACAAACAACAGCAACCGTTGGGCCGTTTGTGTGTGTACATATTCGAGCACCACGGTCCAAAGACCGTTGATGGCATGGAACACGGCCAGGGTCAGGAAGGAGATATCCAGGACCTTCCAGGAAGGCGACGAAAGACGGGCCGCGACCTTGTCATAGGTTACAAAACCTGGCTCCGCATAGTGCAGAAAATAAAAATGGGCAAGAAGCAGGACCAGGAGAAATAACGCGGAGAGACGCTGGAAGAACCAGAGATATATCCCGCCCGGCTGCCTTCCGACATCAAATTTCATAAGCCGTCCTTGGCAACCTCTCAATAAATAAACGTCGCATTCAAGAGACGCAGTATAGGAAAGGCGCCGATCACGAGGAGGGCCATCCCAACCCCGAGGAAGAGAAAGAAGAGCCCCTTCTGATGGCGGATACCCCATCCGGTATCAATGAGGAGGAGCCGTAGGCCGTTCAGGGAGTGATAAAGAACCGTGCCCAAAAGGCCCACCTCGAAGAGGATGAACATCGGAGTTTGCACGGCTGCCATGACCTGATTAAATCCGGCAGGCCCATGGCTTACGGTCCTCACAACCCAAACGTGAAAGATCAGATAGAGCGAGAGGAGTACCCCGGTGACCCTGTGCAGGAACCAGGCAAAAAACCCGACTTGCCGGCGATAGCTCTGAACGTGAACAGCCATTTCCAGACTTTCAACCCTGAACAGACAGAGAAATGATGCTCCCAGAATCGAATGTGAACAACCGGATATGGAATATACACAAAAGAACATGGGGTTTCAACGAAATTCTGGAAGGCGGGGAAATGGCGACGGTGGGGTTAGTTAATTAGGTTCTTCTCCCATTTAGTGGGTAAAAAGTCGCGTCGGGCTTGACCATGATCGCATCATCCACATGTTAATTAGTTCTCATCCGGAAACCCCTGCTTTTCGGGTCCGGGTGGGGTGAAAAGAATCCCGATCCCTGTGGGATTCCCAGAGCGTCAGAATGATATTCAGTCAACCAATGGTTAAAGCGTTATTTTCAGTAGAATCCCCCTGTTTGAGAGCAGACTTGTCCTCTATACTCAGTTGCTTTCCAAACTCTGTTAAGCATGACGACGTAAACTCAAGCCTCCTGCAGCCGTGCCATGACCAGAAGATTGTACGAGAATACCGCACT
>MNYV01000106.1 GCA_001873285.1 Nitrospirae bacterium CG2_30_53_67 | reverse complement strand
ATGCCTTGAGCATCCGCTCAACCTCCTCGATATCCCTCTTGAGTCTCATTAACTTCTCATCCCTGATATAACCAAGATCTCCAGCGAGTAATACTTGTGTCTCCAATTCGCAATTTGTAAATCTCCAAGCATAATTGATAAGACTGGGGCCCTTCCTTTAACTCCTTGTAGTGTTTGAGCACTTCACTTGACCCCTGGAATCCTTGACCCCTTGACCCCTGATGTTTTCACCCACTCTTTTGGAGATGATCCTTATAATCAGGAGAACGGCGCGTCATCAAAACATACAATTCTTTGTAGCGTCTGTTAATCGTATCCAGAAGAATGCCTGTGACCAGGGAAACGACGGAGAAGACAGCCAGGCATGCGGCCGCAACCGAGGCTGCAGGATGAATCACCCAGCCGTCAGCGGAAAATTCATGGAAGGCGTTCCATCCAAGAACAAGACTCAGGAGGAGGAGAAGGATAGAGACCGCGAAAAAAAAGGCAAGGGGTTTGTAATCCTTGAAAATATTAAATATGGTCAAAAGCACAAGAAATCCGTCTCTGAAAGTGCGAAGTTTAGACGAGCTTCCGGAAGGCCGCTCTCTGTAGGGAAGCTCGATTTCCTGGATGACCAGCCCCTTGTCCAGCGCCTGGATCGTCATTTCCACTTCGACCTCAAACCCCCTGCTCAGCAGAGGTATGGAGGTCACAAAATGGTGATTGAAACAGCGGTAACCGGAAAGAATATCGGACAGATCTGATCCGAATAGCCGGTTCACGACATTCTTTACCAGATGGTTCCCGGCGACATGAAATGTTCTGAAGGCCTCGCTGTTTTTATCTGCTATCCTGCTTCCAACACACATATCCGCCTTGCCCGAAGAAACCGGCCGGATGAGTGAATGGACACCATCGGCCGGATAGGTGCCGTCTCCATCCACCATGACGTAAATATCCGCATCCACCTCTCTGAACATACGGCGGACCACATATCCTTTGCCTTGGTGTGATTCATGCCTGACGAACGCTCCGGCCTTCCGGGCGGCCTCCGCGGTATGATCCGTGCTGTTGTTGTCGTAAACATAGATTTCCGCCTGGGGCAGGACCTCCCTGAAATCTCCGACAACCTTTTCGATTGCGGCCTCTTCATTAAAACATGGGATCAATACAGCAATTCTTGGGTCCATGACCACCGTGATGTTGCTTATTCCAGCCGGTTATATTTAGTTAATCTAAGCTGTGAGGATGTAACCTTATCAGGAGACCGCTGGGTTGTCAAGTCACCCCGGACAATCGGGTCTGCGACAAATTTATGGGTACACATCAGGATTACATATGTTTGTCATTGTCCGGCTCGACCGGACAATCCACCCTTCGACAGGCTCAGGGTGGCAATTGTCATGGTGAGCTTGTCGAACCATGGATTCCCCGATCAAGGGGTCGGGGAATGACGCTCTCCGAGAGAATGGTTATCTATAAGTTTGTCACAAACCCGTCCTGTATCGCCGGTTCGGCGGTGTTGATCAGGGCGAGCAGTTCGGTGTAGTTCTCCGTTTTTAGCGCCCGCTTGACCATGGCAGGCTCCAGAAAGGTGCGGCTGATATCCGAGAGGAGTTCGAGCTGCGACTCGGGATCATGCCCGGGGATGAGAATCAGGAAAATCAGGCGGGCGGGCTCTCCGTCCGGGGCGTTGAAATCCACGCCGTTTTTGGCGACACCGAGGGCGAGGAGGGGCCGCTTCAGAACGTCGATGCGGGCGTGGGGAATGGCCACACCGTTTCCCACGCCTGTGGAGACGATCTGTTCCCGCTTCCAGACGGCCTCGCTTGCAGCTTCATCGTCAAGATCAGCCCCCTGGCAGGCGACTGCACAGAGCTTCCGGATGGCCTCCTGAGAGTTCAGCGCTTCAAAGTCTTTCATGAAGACTTTGGGTGTGAGAAAATCGGTGACGCGGAGAGGTTTCTTACGGCGGAGGATCTTCTGTATGGCCGTTCCGCTTGTCATGGATGTCAATATGGCCATGATGACCAGGGCCACGAACATGCGTTCACTGATGATCCCCGCTTGAAGGGCGAGGAGGCCGAGGATAATCTCCATGGCGCCTCTGGCGTTCATGCCGAAACCGATGGCCCATGCCTCTCTACGCGTCAGTCCGCTCCAGATCGCCCCGAACCCGCAGCCGAAGACCTTTCCTGCCGTGGCGATCACAAGAACGGTGAGGACAAGGGGGAAATCGAAGTTTTGAATGAAATTGACTTTCAACCCGATGCTGGCAAAAAAGAGCGGTGCGAAGATGAAGGAGATGAACTGATCGAACGTGGTACGCGTGTGTTCCCGCAGATGGGGCGAGTCTCCCAGGGCCACACCGCAGAGGAAGGCGCCGAAGATTGCGTGGATGCCGATCCATTCGGTATAGGCGGCGCACAGGAGGGCAACCGAGATGCAAAAGCCCAGGATGCCGCCGGGCCCTCTTGTGTGCGCCTGGACCCAGGGGAGAATGCGGTCGATCAGCCATCGCCCGATAGTCAGCATCAGGGCGACAAAGCTCAAGGTCAGCCAGATCGTCTGCCACAGGCCGGGTCCTGAATTCGATCCCCCCATCATGCCGAGGATGAGAGCGAAGATGATCCATCCGATCAGGTCATTGAAGATTGCAGCGGCCACGATGATCATACCGAGGTCCGTTTTAAAAATATTGATATCCATGAGGATCTTGGCCACCACAGGAAGAGCGGAGATCGAAAGAGCCGTGGCGAAGAAGAGTGAAAAGATCAGCGGATCCGCCCCGGGTTCGCTCCCCAGAAGCTTCGGCGCAACCCAGGCCGAGCAGAAGCCCATCAAAAAGGGAACGGCAATGCCTGTGATACCGACGGTGAGGGCGGAACGACCCTGGCGCCAGACCGTGGAAAGATCCACCTTCATTCCCGATACCAGAAGAAAGAGGGCGATGGCGAGCGTGGTCAGGCTGTCAATCCCGACAGCGACCGGGCCTCCCTTGGGGAACAGGTTGGCGCTCACGTCCGGCGCGAAGAATCCGAGGACGGTCGGCCCCAGGAGGATTCCCGCAAGAATCTCGCCGAGCACGGCGGGCTGGTGAAGCCGGTGGGCGATCTCACCGAGAAGCCGCGCCGAGGCCAGCAGGATACCCAGAGAGAGAAAGAAGATCGTTATGTTGTTGTGCGTCAAGGTTTCCATTTGAAACAAGAGACGTCATTCCCCACGTGGATCGTCTATGACCCGTGGGTACAGGGAATCCAGATATTAAATCATTATACAAATTTTCCAGATTCGGATTCGAGATTTAAATAAGATCCATTTTTCATCTGCGTCTGTTTCGCTTAATCTATCAGTGCAGAGAAGCAAAATCAAGATGTTTCAATCCTCATGGTGTGCGACAAATTTATGGGTAAATATTTCTCTAAGAGCGTCATTCCCCGACTGGATCGGGGAATCCATGGTTCGACAAGCTCACCATGACAATTGTCACCCTTAGCCTGTCGAAGGGTGGATTGTCTGGTCGGGCCTGTCCTCGGTTCATCCCCGCACGTGCGGGGAACATTGTGCGGCGATCATTGGCGTTTCAATCCTCACCCGCCCACGTGGGCGGGTGCTACCCGGTCGGGAGCAGTTTAGACCGGGGTTCTATTAAGTTTCAATCCTCACCCGCCCACGTGGGCGGGTGCTACACTATCTCATCCGGGGTAACATGTTCCCGGATGTGGTTTCAATCCTCACCCGCCCACGTGGGCGGGTGCTACTTTTGCACTTGTATAAATGCAATCTGCACTCATCTGTTTCAATCCTCACCCGCCCACGTGGGCGGGTGCTACACTATCTCATCCGGGGTAACATGTTCCCGGATGTGGTT
>MNYV01000105.1 GCA_001873285.1 Nitrospirae bacterium CG2_30_53_67 | reverse complement strand
GGCGCCGGGGGGAAGGTGACCCGGAGAGACACAACCGGCCATTCCGGGAAAGACGCGGGGCAGGAGATCGATCTGCTTGTCCAATACAAACTAAATCAGCACTGGAGTTTCCTGGGCGGATACTCCTACTTCATTGCAGGGGACTTCATCGAGGATGCGCCTCCGCAGAAGACCGGGGACAATGCGGACTTCAGCTACGTGCAGGTGATGTATACGTTCTGATTGTGCATGACATGGGGGCGCGACTTGAAGGATCCTCTCTACTTTGTACCCGTCAAATACAAATTGACTCTGACCTTTGTCCTGATCTCGGTCGTCTCGCTCGGCATCGGCGGCCTCGTGAGTTACCAGACCACCCGGGACGCCCTTAAGGACCAGGTACTGAAAGACCTCTTCCTGACCGGGCAGGTTCAGGTCCAGCACGTGACCTCCTTTATCGACGCCTTGAAAAAGAGGACCGAAGACTTCAGCTCCGACGGGTTCATCCGTGATGCGGCGTTCAGGCTCCAGACGTCCTCTCATCCTGCCTTGCAGCGGGAACTCTCCAGACACCTGCGCGTCAACAAGATGGGTATCGTCCCGGAATTTTTTGAAACCTCAGTTGCGGGCAGAGATGGTCTTATTCTCGCCTCCTCTGATCCCGCGAGGGTTGGTCTGGATGCATCGAAAAATCCCTGGTTTGTCGGAGGGCGCTCCACGATATTCATGGGAGAGATACGGACGGGCGAACATGCCGGAGAGGGGAGGCCCTCCCTGGAGATCTCAGCCCCTCTCACGGACAAGGAGACCCATGAGTTCGTGGGGGTCATCGTGAACCGGATCAAGCCGGAGGTCCTGAGCGAAGTCGTCCAGGCGGGGATTCCCCTGCCGGGCTAGGGCAGGGATATCCATCAGGTGAACAGGACCCTGGACAGTTACATCCTTGACCGGGAAGGCCGGTTCATCACCTCCACACGCCGCCTGAAATACAAAGACGCTTTCCTGCAAAAGAGCCATATGAGCACCCGGGCCTTCATTGACGGGCATGGGATCATGGCGTCTTACAGAGGGAGAGAGGTGGTCTATGTCTCCGTCCGTCTGCCTGCGCAGGGATGGACGCTGGTCACCGAACTGGAGACGGACGAGGCCTTCAGGCCGGTTTTGCTCCTGAGGCAAAGGCTCTTCTTTGTAGGTTGTGCGCTGGTCTTCATCACGATGGTGCTCCTGTTCTTTCCGCTGAATTTCATGATCGGCCCCATACTCAGGCTTAGGTCCGCGGCCAAGATGATCGAGGAGGGGAAGTTTGATGTTTCAGTGCATGTGGATTCAAGGGATGAGATCGGAGAGCTTTCACGGGCCTTCAACCGGATGTCTTTCGGACTCTTTGAGAGGGCGAAGAAGCTTGAAGAATATACCGGTGAATTGAAGAAAAGAGAGCGCGAGGTCAGGTACGAGAAGGATCTTCTGAATGCCGTGATCCAGTGCATGAGCGACGGGGTCATCTTTATCGACCTGAACGGAAACATCTCGCTTTTTAATTCGGCGGCCGAAGGGGCATGGATCATCAGCAGAGACGGGGCGGAGGGCCTACAGGCCCGGTTCGCGGCAGAGGTTGACGGCTGTTTCAGGAAGCAGATGGAAGGCATGGCCGCGGGGAATAAGAAAGGCTGCCGGAAGGTCCTGCATGCACGGGGAAGGATCTATGAGAATACCTGCACCTACGTCCATAATCCGTCCGGCAAGGCCCTCGGGATCGTCATGGTCAGCCGGGACATCACCGAAAGGAAACAGATGGAAGATCGCCTCCTGCACCAGGAGAAGATGATGGTCGTGGGTGAGCTTTCCGCGGCCATCGCCCACGAGCTGAACAACCCCCTTGCGGCCATGTCCATGTTTGCCCAGATGCTGATCGACGAATGTACCGGGGAGACCCCCTACAGGGAGCATGCCGAGGTCATTATGAGAAACACCCAGGTCTGCAAGAAGATCATACGGGGGCTTCTCGACTATGCAGCCCGGAGCCCCGTAAAGCGCCAGCCGTTTAATATCAACAGATGTCTGAAGGAAGCGGTGGACCTCTACAGGCCGCTGCTCGGGAAAAAGGACCACGAGGTGGTCTTTTCACTGGATGAGGGGATCCGGGAGTTTATGGGAGACGAGGAGCAGATCAGGCAGGTCTTTGTCAACATGATCATGAACGCCATGCAGGCCATGGAGAGCCGCGGCGTTCTCACCTTGAAGACGTCCTGTAACGGCGCCTCCGGGATCGAGGTGGAGATCCAGGATTCCGGTCCCGGGATCCCGTCCGAAAATATTGACAAGATCTTCGACCCCTTTTTTTCCACCAAGCCCAGCGGTATCGGAACGGGGCTCGGCTTATCCATATCCAAGAAGGTGATCGAGTCTCACGGTGGAACGATCAGGGTGAAAAGCGAGACCGGTAACGGAACCCGCTTCATCATCACGCTTCCCGCCGTGGAAAAGGCTGAGACCGTCGGGGCTTGATGAGGTGACCTATGTCCTGGAGCGTTCTGGTTGTCGACGACGAGAGTGATGTGAGGAGGGGCCTTCAGCTCATCCTCGGCAAAAAAAGTTTTGATGTGAAGGGGGCGGCCTCTTCAGAGGAGGCGCTTGAACTGCTGAGGCACCGCTATTTTGATTTCGTGATCACCGATATCAAGATGGGGGGCATGCATGGGATTGAATTGCTGAAGAAGGTCAAAGAGAAATGGCCCAGGACCGAAGTGATCGTCATCACGGGTTTCGGCACCATTGAGACGGCCGTGGAGGCCATGTGGCTGGGCGCCTACCATTACGTCACCAAACCGTTTAACAACGATGAGGTCATCCTGACGTTGCAGCGCGCCGTCCATGAACAGGAACTCGAGGCCGAACTGGACCGTCTTCGCAATCAGGTGGAAGAGCAGCAGGGGTTCTACAGGATCATCGGCAGGGACAGGCAGATGCTGGAGATCTTTTCGCTGATCGGGAGGATCGCCCCGACCAATGTCCCGGTCCTGATCCTGGGGGAAAGCGGGACCGGAAAGGAGCTGATTGCAAGGGCCATCCACATGCAGTCCTTGAGGGTGCAGGAAAAGTTCATCGCGGTCAATTCCGCCGCTCTTCCGGACACGCTTCTGGAGTCGGAGCTTTTCGGGAGCAGGAAGGGTGCCTTTACAGGCGCCGACCAGGACCGGAAGGGCCTGTTCCTGGAAGCATCCGGCGGAACCATATTCCTGGACGATATCTCGAACATGTCCGAGGCCTTTCAGGCCAAACTGCTCAGGGTCCTGCAGGAGGGGGAGATCCTGCCACTCGGCCAGACCCAGCCGGTGAAGGTGGATGTGCGGATCCTTGCCGCCGCCAACCGGGACCTCGCAGAGGAGGTCAAGGCGGGAAAGTTCCGTGAAGACCTCTACTACCGGATTCATGTGGTCCCCATCAAGGTGCCGCCGCTCAGGGAAAGACGAGAGGACATCCCCCTGATCGCCAGCCACATCCTGAAGAGATTCTGCACGGCACAGGGCCTCCCATCCAAACGGATCATGCCGGATGCCATGCGGGTCATCATGGCCTATCCCTGGCCGGGCAATGTGAGAGAACTCGAGAATACCCTGCACCGGGCCGCCCTGATCTCCGAGGGGGAGGAGATCAGGCAGAGCGATATGGTGCTCAGCGATGAGGAGAAGCGGTTCGGCGGTCTGGTCAGACCTTTTTACGGCCTCCCCTATGACGAGGCAAAGGAGCGGATTCTTGGGCTCTTCCAGAAAGAGTATGTGCAGAATATTCTATGCGAATGCAACGGGAATATTTCCAGGGCCGCTGAGCGGTGCGGACTCACCCGGGCCGCCCTCCACCGGATCATAAAAAAACACGGACTTTCCTTCAGAGAGGATATAGAAGACGGCGTTTCGTATGGCCGTTAGTTCCGCTTCTTCATCCAGAAGCGGGTTTTCCTGCTCATCCCGTATCTTTCGTCATGGTCCGGCTCGGAGGCTCTCGGAGGCTGCTTTCCTGTATACTCTCTTGTCCTGCAGCTTAAGTGGTCTTGTTCGTAAACATGGTAACGTACCGAGAGTGACGTAGGGCGGTCTCATCAAGGCACGCGATTGAGGTGTACCCCCTGTGGTACGCCGCAAGGAGCGGAACGCTGAAGAGACCGCCCTACGGCACCTGTCTGCCATGGCACAGGCAGGCTCAAATGAGACCGTATTTACGAATAGGACCACTAAGTGGACATTCCGGCAAGATTCCTATGGCATGCTGATAAGGAGAATCAGTCTTGCTCGTATACGGGAATATACGGTTGAATATCCTATAAAAACACAATGTTACCAACGAAGATGGGATGTTTATGTAACATCCAGTATTCAGTCCAGCGAGATGTGAACCAAAGCCGCTCTTCTTTCCTCACCTCCGGTGCTTCATAACCTATTGTTATCATAATGTTTTTATTATTAAACCCAAGAAGGATGCATATAGTTTTGATTATGGCATAAACCTTGCAATAAGGTATTGCAGTGTATTGCAGTAGAAAAGATCATGGGATAGTACTTGCTTGATTCTGATATAAACGGTATATAGAAGGTTGTCTGATGTCTTAAATCTCACGAATTGATTGTATTGAGCGTTTCCATGCCCAAACCGAAATTTCAAGTGGTCATCCCTGATTACAAGTACTGGAGGCAGAATATCAAGTGCCAGACCGGCTGTCCCGTGAATACGGATTCGAGAGGTTACGTGCGGGCCATCGCATCGGGCGATTATGAAAAGGCCTATTGGATCGCACGGACCCCGAACCCGCTCGCCTCGATCTGCGGCAGGGTCTGCGGCGCCCCCTGCGAGACCGCCTGCAGGCGGGGGTGGATCGACACGGCGGTCTCCATCCGTGCGCTGAAACGTTTCGTCACGGAAAAGTACGGCGTGGAGGCGGTTAGAGTGCCGGGCGATTACGCCAAAAAGTTCAGGTCCGTCTATAAGAAAAAGGGGGACGGCATCCAGGGGATAGCGAAGAAGGATGCGGTGGTCTCGATTGTGGGGTCCGGGCCTGCGGGCCTTGCCTGCGCACATGATCTGGCTCTCATGGGATACCGGCCGGTGGTCTACGAAATGGAGAAGATCGCAGGCGGCATGTGCGCCACGGGCATTCCCATCTACAGGCTCCCAAGGGAGCTCCTCAAGGCGGAGATCGATGCGATTCAGGCCCTGGGTGCCGAGATCCGGCTCGGGGTCCATGTGGGATCGGATGTGCCGCTCAGGAAACTCTACGATGAGTCCGAGGCAGTGCTCCTGGCTGTGGGCGCCAGGCGGTCGAGGATCCTCCCTGTCGAGGGATCGGAGTCCAGGGGTGTGCTCGGCGGGGTCGAATTTCTCAAGGATGTGAATACCGGAAGCTATATCAACATCGGCCCCAGGGTCGTGGTGGTCGGCGGCGGCAATGTGGCCTACGACGTGGCAAGGACCGCTCTCCGGCAGCGGGGCGTGGACTCGGTCTCGCTTGTCTGCGTGGAGGCGAGGGAGCAGATGCTGGCGGACAAGGTGGAGATCGATGAGGGTGAAGAGGAAGGGGTGGTGCGGCTCGTAAGCTTCGGGCCCCAGCGTATCCATGCCGGACTTGGCGGGATTGTTGAATCCATGACCTTCAAGAAAGTGATCTC
>MNYV01000104.1 GCA_001873285.1 Nitrospirae bacterium CG2_30_53_67 | reverse complement strand
ATGGTTCCTGGCCGCCTGGATAGAGTAGTGCTCCGGGGTATAGCTCTGCAAGTAAACTTTCCCCATGGACGCTCCTCTTCCGGACCTGCCCGCCACCTGGGTCAGGATCTGAAAGGTCCTCTCCCCGGACCTGAAGTCAGGAAAATTAAGGGAGGTGTCGGCGTTCAGCACACCGACAGTGGAGATCCCGGGGAGGTGATGCCCTTTGGCCACCATCTGGGTGCCGATCAGGATGTTTCCTTGGCCGGACCGGAACTGGTCCAGGATCTTTTGCGCCGCACCTTTGGTTCTGGTGGTGTCCCGGTCCAGGCGGAGGAGCGATGATCCCTCAAAGGTATCCTGCACCTCCTTCTCGATCCGTTCCGTGCCTGATCCCTTCAACTCCAATGATTCGGCCTTGCATTCAGGGCAGATGTTCGTCAGCGTGGTTGTATATCCGCAGTGATGACAGCAGACTTCCTGCTCTTTCATGTGGTAGGTCAGGCTCACGCTGCAGTTGGGACAGCGGTGGACATATCCGCATTTCGAGCACAGAAGGAAGGGGGCATAACCTCGCCGGTTCAGGAAGAGGAGGACCTGTTCATGCCGCTCAAGCCCCTGTTTGACCGCTTCGGCCAGTTTCGGGGAGAGAAGTCCCGCGCCTCTTTCTTGTTTCATGTCGATCAGGCAGATCTCGGGCATGGGGCGATCCTCGATGCGCTTTTCCATGGTGAGCATTTGGTACTTTCCTGCATGGGCATGGTAGAAACTCTCCACAGAGGGGGTTGCGCTTCCGAGAATCACCGTTGCGCCGGACATCTTCCCCCGGACTACGGCAAGGTCCCTGGCATGGTATCTCGGCACTTCTTCCTGCTTGTAGGTTGCATCGTGCTCTTCATCTACGACGATGAGGCCGAGATGCGTGAAGGGCGCAAAGATCGCTGAGCGGGCGCCCACGGCTATGGACACCTCCCCTTTTCTGATCCGGTTCCACTGGTCATACCGCTCTCCGTCCGAGAGCCCGCTGTGCAGGACGGCAATCTCTTTGCCGAATCGGGAGTGGAATATGCGAATCAATTGCGGGGTCAGGGCGATCTCCGGAACGATGACGATGGCCTCCTTTTGTTGAGAGAGGGCAATTTCAATGGCACGAAGATAGATCTCGGTCTTTCCGCTGCCGGTCACGCCGTAGAGGAGAAAGGTCTCAAAACGCCCATGTTTCAGGGAGGCCGCAACCGGCTCCACGGCGGCTTCCTGTTCGGGGGAAAGATCCGGGGGATCGGCCATGACGATTTTCTCTCCGGGGAAAGGATCACGAAAGACGTCCCGGCTTTCTCGGATCAGAAGGCTTTTCTCAACGAGGGTCCGGATCACGCCGGATTTTGCGCCGGTTTGCTCCCGGATTTCCGAGGCGCTCCATGGACCCGGTCTCCCTTGCAGGGCCTGAAGAATCCGTGCCTGGGAAGGAGAGCGTTTCTGAATCTCGGCAAGGTTCTGTTCCAGGAAGAGAGGATCTACAGCGAGCCTGTAGATCGTCTCGGACTTGCTCCGAACCGGTTTGCGGATCTCCTTCCGGAGGAGAAGAAGACCTTGTTTGCAATATTGATTGAGATGGGCTTTTATATTCCGTTTGCCGGTCTTTGTTTCAAGCTGTTTGGTGGTCAGCGTATGGCCGGAAAGGGAGGTTCGGATCTTATCGAAGAGGGGATCCGCCTGGACGCAGGCCTTCCCTTCCTGGGTTAGGGAGACCCGAACGGTCCGGACCTCATCCATTCCCGAGGGGAGGACGGCCCGGATCACCGAGCCCCAGGGGGCAAGGTAATATTCGGATATCCACCGGGTCAGTTTGAGCATTTGCGGAGGTAAAAGAGGTTCGGAATCCAGCAGATCGCTCAGGGGTTTGAGCTTCGGATAATCGCTCTCTTCTTTTGTTCCCACGAGATACCCGGTCACGGTCCGGCGGCCCAGGGAGACCCTCACCCGGATTCCAGGAACCGCGAGAACCTTGAATTTTTCAGGGATCGTGTAATGAAAGATCCTGTCAATACCGGGCGCCACGACCTCTGCAATGCCCGCCTCTGTAACCTCTGTCTGCCGCGTCATGTCCGGATTTTAGCAAAGGCGGATAAAGAAAACAACATGGATTCGATAGCATTATGTCATCTAAAAATATTCTTGACTGCTTATTTTTTTCTTGCATCATGTTTTTTTATTTAGTACTATCATCATCCAAGCCTAAAGAAAGAGTTCCTCTAACTTCATATCGCACCACGGGCTCTATTCAGGATACAATGGAAGAGAAAGAGTTTTATACTCTTGATGATGTTTGTCATTTCCTGGTTTTGGAGAAAAGCCGGATACGTTTCATCGAACGGGAGTTCGGCGCCTTTTTCGGTTTTCCGAGGCTATCTCCTTTCCCGACGCTTTATACTCGGAAACAAATCAATATCTTAAAGAAGATCAACCAACTCCTCAATCGTCCCGACCTCAGTATCTTCCAAATCAAATCAGAGTTTCAGCGTCTCTGCCTGGAGCGAGGCAAAGGGGTCTGGGTCATTGCCGTCACCAGCGGGAAAGGCGGGGTGGGAAAGACTTCCATTTCTGTGAATCTGGCCGTCATGCTCGCCAGGCACGGGGTCCGGACCGTGCTTTTTGACGGGGACCTCGGCCTTGCCAATGCCCACCTCTTTCTCGGCGTCAATCCAAAATATACCATTCTCGACCTTCTCAATCGGCGTGCAAGCATTGAGGAAATCCTCACGGAGGGCCCCTGCGGCATGAAACTGATACCGGGCGGGTCCGGGCTTTTCCAGCTTGCCGAGCTTAAGGAATCGCAGCGGAACCACATCATTGATGAGATCACCAGGCTCGGGAAAATGACCGATGTCCTGGTGATCGATACCTCCGCGGGAGTCTCCAGGAATGTCCTTCGATTCATCAGCCTTGCGGATGAAATCCTGACGGTTGCGACGCCCAATATCGCCTCGACCCTGGATGCCTTCGGACTGATCCGGATTGCCGTGCAGCAGCAAATAGCCGGAAACATGAACCTGATCGTGAACCGGGTCCGAAGCAGATCTCAGGCGGACCAGGTTTTTAACAAGGTCATCGGCTGCGCGGACGACTTTCTGGGAAAAAATGTGGAGAGAGGAGGATATATCTTTGAAGATTCCAATGTGGAGAAGGCCATCCAGTCCCGGTCGCCCCTGGTGAATCTCTGTCCGGATTCCCCTGCCGTCCTCTGCATTGAAGAGATCGTACAGAGACTGCTTCAGAAAAAAAAGGTATGGAAAGGAGGGAAGAAAACCGAATTGTTCGAACTGTTTGTGCCCTTGGAGGCGTCCTTTCTATGATCAATCGATTTTATACCAGACCGGTCAACTTAAGAAAAGGAGAAGATACCATGTCAGAAATGTCCAATGCCTTGCACGAGGTTCCAGCCCAGCCGGTTGAGGACCCGCCCCCTTCTCAAGATCTCGCTGAATTAATATCGGAAAGCCATTTGAAAGCTCAGGAATCTGAAAAGGGCGCACGGGAGAACTCATCCGTGAATCAACTCGAATATTTTGGTTTTGAGACCCATCCCTTTTCCGATTCCGTGAACCCGGAGTTTTTTTATGGGAGTTCGGTTCATGAGACGGCGTTTAAGAAAATGAGTATGACGATTCAGGAGGATATTTCCCTGGGTCTGGTGCACGGCGCCAGCGGGACCGGCAAGACCCTGATGAGTTTGATGCTCTTAAAACATCTCAATCCTGCTGAGTACCGGACTGTGATGGTCCTCGTCACTCCCGGGATGAGCAAGACCTCCCTCCTGAAGGAGATTTTAAGAGAACTGATCGAGGAAAACGACAATCTTCCTTCGCAGACGCAGGCGCTCATCGACCTGCTGCACAGCCGGATTATCGACCTATACAGCCAGAACCGGAAACTCGTGATCCTGATCGACGAGGCGCATTTCCTGAGTTCGGAGTCCCTGCATATCCTTAGAACCATCAGCAATCTTGAAACCCCCCAGAAAAAGCTCTCCACCTGCATCCTGTTTGCAGAGGACCTTTTTTTGAGACGATTGTCCCACCCGTCCTACGAGTCCTTAAGAAACCGGATGTATCTGAAGGTTCAGCTTTTGCCCATGGGGCCTGATGAAACATCGCAGTATATCAAGTTCAGGCTCTTAAGCGCCGGATGCAAGGAGCCTATATTTGAAGATGAGGCCTTCATGGAAATTTATAAAAGCACCGGCGGTGTCTGCAGAGACATCAACCGCATCTGCCATAACAGTTTGATGGAAGCCTTCCTGGAAAAGAAGAAGAGAATCGGCAAAGAGCTTATAAAAAATGTCCTCGCGTAAAAAAACAGGAAGCGGCAGTCTTCAAACAACGTTTCGGAAGACCGACCTTAAAAAGGGGGAGCTGACACCCGAGGTCATCCTGGAGCGTAAACGGGCGCCTAAAAAGTACAAGACCACTTCGGAGCGGCCTCTTCATTCTCTTGCAGAGGAGCGCCTCCTCGTGCCTCCTGAAGAATAGGGTTTGAAAAAGCGGGAGTTTGTCTTCATTCTCACCTGTCTGCCGCAGCACAGGCAGGGCTGCGCGTATGGCAAAGCGTGAGGTTCGGAACGGGTCTTGAACATGGACAGGCGGATTGCATACGAGGAAACGGATTAGAAAATATTCTTGACATAATGATGATTTTTTTATAAATTATTACATTTCGATAGAAGAGGGCTTATCGGCCGGTAAATAAAGAGGCTTATGACATAGGGCCGGAAGATCCCATTGGAAAATCAACGGGGCCTATAGCTCAGCTGGTCAGAGCCACCGGCTCATAACCGGTTGGTCCCAGGTTCGAATCCTGGTGGGCCCACCATTTACAGAGATAAAAGGATGAGTTTAATTTTCTTTTTCAAGAGCATGTTTTTACCGGGTTACGTCCAATGCACTTTAGCAATCTAAAGTGCATTTTTTTTGGAGTGAAGCCATGAACATCAACCAAGATATCAGCGGACTCATCCACCTCCAGGGGGTTGACAGCCGTCTGCAGGAAGTGGAAGAAAAAATGGGAGAGCTTCAAAAGACCGTTCAGGAAATGAGGGCCCCCCTGAATCAACTGGAAGAGAGGAAGGATGATTTGCTCGTAAGGATCCCCGAACTCCGGCAGGAAATGCTCCGCCTGGAACAATCCATCCAGGAGTACGGCGACAAAACTCAGAAGTCAAGGGACAAACTCCCCCTGATCACCACCCAGAAGGAATATTTTGCCCTTCAAAAAGAGATCGAAACGATGCAGAAGGAGAAAAGTAAACTGGAGGAGGATCTTCTCGGCAAGATGGCCGCCCTCGATGAGCTGCAGAAGGAGAAGGATGAGGTCTTGTCTCAGTGCCGCGTGGAAGAGGAGACCTTCCTCAGGAAAAAACAGGAGATGGAAAACCAGAACATTCATTTTGATTCGGAGCACAAGGAACTGAAATTAAAAAGAGAGGGGATCGCAGGCGGGATCAACCCGAAATACCTCAATCATTATAACAAGATTCTTAGGCATAAGGGCCCCCCCGCCCTGGTCCGTATCATAGACGGGAACTGTCAGGGGTGCCATGTGACCCTTCCTCCCCAGCTCTACAACGACGTTCGCAAGGCAAAATCCATTATCACTTGCTCCTTCTGCGGCCGGATCCTTTACGCGGAGAAGTAACCCATTGACGAAAGAGATTCTGATTCATATCGACGGGGCGGCCAAGGGGAACCCCGGGCCGGCGGCCATCGGCCTGATCGGCAAGGACCCGGGGGGCGCCACGCTCTTTGAACGCTTCCGCTATATCGGCGAGACCACAAACAATACGGCCGAATACACAGCCTTGATCGAGGGGCTGGAAATAGCCCGGGAACAGGGGGCGCTGAGGGTCCGGATCGCATCGGACTCCGAACTTTTGGTCCGCCAGATGAACGGGCGCTACCAGGTAAAAAAACCGCACCTGAAAATACTCTACGATCAGGCCCTTCAACTCATTCACGGTTTTGAACAGGTGGAGATTTTCCACGTTCCCAGGGAAAAGAATGCCGAGGCGGACTCCTTGGCCAACCGGGCCATCAGAGAGCAAAACAGGATCAATAATCAGAATCCCTGATGCTCTTGGTGAGCCCGCTTTTCCGAAATCTCGGGCAAGTCTCTCCTTAAACGTGCGGCATCATTCCACGGTCACGGATTTGGCTAAATTTCTGGGCTGGTCCACATCCGTGCCGCGGAGCACGGCGATGTGATAGGCGAGGAGCTGTAAGGGTACGGTCATGAGGACCGGCGTGAGGTAATGGTTGGAGTTCGGGACCTCGATGACATGATCGGCCTTTTGCCGGACTTCGGGCTCCTTTCCCGTGACCAGGGCGATGACGATCCCGCTTCTTGCCTTGACCTCCTCGATATTCCCGAGGGCCTTTTCAAAGACCTTGTCCCTGGGGAGGAGGCAGACCACCGGCATCTTCTCGTCGATCAGGGCGATGGGCCCGTGCTTCATCTCGCCTGCGGGGTAGCCTTCGGCATGGATGTAGGAGATCTCCTTGAGTTTCAAGGCCCCTTCCAGGGCGATGGGGTAGTGGATCCCACGGCCCAGGTAGAGGAAGTCCGTGCGGTCCGCATAGATTCCGGCCAGGTTCCGGATCGTATCCTCCGCTTCCAGGACCTTTTCCACCTGATGGGGAAGATGGGTCAGATCCTCCATGAGAGACACCGAATCAGCGGCAGAGATTCTGTCCAGGGTTCTCGCGAGATATAGGGAGAAGAGGTAGAGGGCCACAAGCTGTGTGGTAAACGCCTTGGTCGAGGCCACGCCGATCTCCGGGCCTGCGTGGGTGTACAGGACCCATTCCGCCTCCCGGGTGATGGAACTCCCCAGGACATTGCAGATCCCGAGGGTCCTGGCCCCCTTGGCCTTGGCCTCCCGGAGGGCCGCAAGCGTGTCCGCGGTCTCCCCGGACTGGGAGATGCAGACGAGCAGGGTCTTTTCATCCACCAGGGGGTCACGATACCGGAATTCCGAGGCGATGTCCACCTCTACGGGGATCCTCGCCATCTCTTCGACCATGAATTTTCCGACCAGGGCCGCATGGTAGGAGGTGCCGCAGGCGATCATCACAATCTTCCGGATCTTCTTTGCCTCTTCCGGGCTGATATCAAACTGTTCGAAAAAAACCTCTCCCGATTCCCTCCCGATCCTCCCTCGGAAGGTG
Source organism: Nitrospirae bacterium CG2_30_53_67 (assembly GCA_001873285.1). NCBI lineage: Bacteria > Pseudomonadati > Nitrospirota > Nitrospirae bacterium CG2_30_53_67. The sequence continues at coordinate 36,825 of MNYV01000104.1, read as the reverse complement.
TCGAGGATGGCCCGGGGCTGTTCGAAGATCTCCTTCTGCATGAAGTGCTTGTAGCCCCCCTTTTCCGCCATGACCGCGCTCCAGGTGATATGCTGGATTTCCTTGTCTACAGGTTTCCCTTCCAGAGTGGTGACGGTCACGCCTTCCCGCGTCAGGACCGCCATCTCGCCGTCATCGAGGAAGATGACCTTCCGGGTGTGGTTCAGGATGGCCGGGATGTCCGAGGCCAGGAAATTCTCCCCGCTTCCCAGTCCGAGGACCAGGGGGCTCGCCATCTTCACGGCGATGATCTTGTCCGGATCATTTTTGTTCATGATGCCGAGCGCAAAGGCCCCCGATACTTTCTTCAGGGCGGACCGGACGGCCTTGACCAGGTCCCCGCCCTGCTCTTTCAGGCTCTTCTCGATCAGATGGGCCATGACCTCGGTGTCGGTTTCCGACGTAAAGGCGACCCCTTCTTCAATCAGGGCCTTCTTGAGCGGGAGATAATTTTCGATGATCCCGTTGTGGACGATGACGGTATCCCCCGAGCGGTGGGGATGGGCGTTCTCCTCCGAGGGTCTCCCGTGGGTGGCCCACCGTGTGTGGCCGATACCGATCCCGCTGTCCGTGGATTCGCCCCGGAGCAGGGATTCCAGGTTGCGGAGCTTCCCCTCTGAGCGCCTGACCTGGATCTCTCCGTTCTTGAGATAGGCGATGCCGGCGGAATCGTAACCCCGGTATTCAAGCCGTTTCAGGCCGTCCACAATCACCGTAATCACATCCTGTTCTCCGATATATCCCATGATACCGCACATAATTAAACTCCACTGAGGAATCTTGGGGTCGAGGATTCAAGGGGTCAAGGGGTCAAGTGAAATACTGAAACATAAGCAAAATCTCCAGAGAAAAACACTGGGACCCTTGAACCCTATGACCCTCGATCCCTTATGTTTTTAGCATTTCACTTGACCCCTTGAATCCTTATTTTTTCTTGTTTCGCAGGCGGTCAAAGAGCTTCTTCGCCCCCTGCTCCACGTTTTTCTGTTCCACTCGGCTTAAGCCCAGGGCGTCTTCGGGCACATCCCGGGTGATGGTGGAGCCGGCCCCGATCATGGAGCGGTCCCCGATCCTGACCGGGGCCACGAACTGGGTATCGCTTCCCACGAAAACCTGATTCCCGATCACGGTCTTGTGCTTGTGGATGCCGTCATAATTGCAGGTGATGGTCCCGGCCCCGATGTTGACTCCCTCTCCCATCTCCGTGTCCCCGATATAGGAGAGGTGATTGACCTTGGATCCGGCCCCGATGACGGAGTTCTTGACCTCGACAAAGTTTCCGATGTGGGCCGCCTCATGGATCTCGGTTCCGGGACGGAGGTGCGAGAAGGGACCGAGGACCGCCCGGTCCCACACCCTGGACCCGGTCAAAAAGCAAAACCCACGGATCTCGACCTGGTTTCCGATCTCGCAGTTGACGATCCGGGTATTGGGCCCGATCACGCATCCGGATCCGATGCGGGTTTTTCCTTCAAGATAGCAGCCGGGGTAGAGGGTGGTGTCAGGGCCGATGGCGACGTTCATCCCGATATAGGTCCGGGAGGGATCGAGCAGGGTGACACCGTCCCTCATATGACGGAGGTTGATCCGTTTTCTCAGGATGGCCTCGGCCTCGGCCATCTGGTCCCTGGAGTTGATCCCCATGACCTCGTCGGGGTCCGGGCATGTCAGGCCCGAAACCTGCTTGTGTTCATACTGGGCGATCTCGATCAAGTCGGTGAGGTAGTATTCGTGCTGAACGTTGCGGTTGGTCAGAGAGGCGATGGAGGTTCGGAGAAACCCGGCGTCAAAGCAGTAGATTCCCGTGTTGATCTCCCGGATGGCTTTTTGCTGCTCCGTGGCGTCCTTTTCCTCAACGATCTTCAGGATGTTCCCCGAGTGGGATCGGACGATACGGCCGTATCCGGCAGGTGAAGGGAGATGGGTGGTGAGAAGCGTCACCGCGGCGCTGGTTTCGTCATGGTGTCTGATCAGGTCATGGAGGGTTTCCGGTCTCAGCATAGGGACGTCGCCGCAGAGGACCAGGACGGCCCCTCGGCTCTCCTGAAGATGAGGCATGGCCTGCTGGACCGCGTGGCCTGTGCCCATCTGCGCCTTCTGAAGGGCGAACTCCACGGGCTTCCCCGCCAAGGCCTTCTGCACCTCTTCGGCCTGATGGCCCACCACCAGGACGGTTTTTTCGGCGCCGATCTTAAGGGACAGGTCCGCAGCAAAAAAAATCATGGGCCTTCCCAGGAGGGGATGTAAAACCTTCACCCGTTCCGACTTCATCCTCGTGCCCAGCCCGGCAGCCAGGATGATGACCGAACAGGGGTTTTTTTCTTGACGGGACTCTTCCACGATTCACCGTTTTGATCCGGGTGGCAAAGCGACTTCACGGTCCGGCGGCGTGATCATGCCTCCGGATATGATCATTTTCAGCCCTTCTTCCACGGTCATATGCAGGTGTATGATATCTTTTTCAGGGAAGAGGAGCAAAAATCCGGAGGTAGGGTTGGGTGTGGTCGGGATGAAGACATTGACTATGATCTCGTTGGTGATGCGCTGGACCTCGCCCCGGGACTCTCCGGTGATGAATCCTAAAGAATAGGTGCCGAGGCGGGGGTACTCCACCATGACCACGCCGCGGAAATTGTCCTTTCCCTGGAGGAATAAGGTGTTGATCAGCTGCTTGATGGAGGTGTAGATGTTCCGGACCAGAGGGATTTTGTTCAGGATCATCTCGCCCAGGTGTCCGAGTTTGCGCCCGATCAGGTTTCTGGCAAAAATCCCGACCAGCAGGATCAGACAAATGAGGAGCATAATCCCCATGCCCGGGATGTAGATCTCGAGATATTGCTGGATCGGATCTCCGATCAGGGCCTCCATGTTCCTGAGAAGGGCATTCAATATCCAGAAGGTCAGGGCCAGAGGGAGTAGGACCAAAAGTCCGGTGATAAAATAGGTTTTGAGCAGGCTTTTAATTTTATTTTTCATTTCAGGCCCTGAACACGATGATTTTTTAGATCAATTATAGGGAGAGCGCCTGATATTTGCAAGGTTTTTCTGACGAACCGCATGCGGGGAAAACCTCACGCATGGTTGAGGAAGGGCTAGCCAAGGCGACCACGGCGAGGCTATTGATGCACCGTGCTTGGCTTTGCTCATATCGACTCCGATCATCAGCAATTCCGGCTGCTGAACGAATTTTTTACGTTTCTTCTGGTCTCTGGCATAATCTTTAAGTCTCATGGGGTGCGCCTCCTTTCTCGGATATGGTTGTACCCTATCTAAGTCTATCGGAGGCGTCCCCCCATGAGAATTAAAATATTGTTCTGATCTCTTATACGAGACGAAAGGAGCGGCGACAGATAGGCCCAGCCTAGCGGCAGCAACCAACTCTCTACTCTACATCGGGAGGCTTTGACCCTCTGCCTGTATTTGAAGCGGCCATCCCTCCGGATTGATAGGTTCTTGCAATGAACCAAGGTCTTAAGAGGATGTGCCCCATATTTGAAGGAATGCATTTTTGAATGGCGTCGAAAATCTTTACATGACTAACTGTTTGAATCTAATTACATTTTTAATCTTAGGGGTAGGAATGGGAATAATTTGTGTCGAAAATCTTTATATGGCTAACTGTTCGAATTTACTGATATTTTTAATACTTAGGGGTGGGGATGGGAATAATACTGTCGAGATTTTTTACACTATAGAAGACAAAGTTCTCTTGCCACTAAGATATATTATGTTTAAAAGCTATATTTATCTTACTAAGAATCAATATGTTACAACAAATGTTCTGGTTAGTATAAGGCTATGGCATAATAATTGCTTGATGAAATTATAGATTAAAAAAGCGTCATGCTCCTTGAAATATATCCATTTGAGTTCATTACATTTTTTTTCGAGCAAACAATAAATGCTTAAACATTGCTGAAATGGAGGGAGACAATGAGAAGACTGGTAATGGTAGTTATTGCGTTGTTTTTTCTATTACTTCCTTATTCGAATTTACACGCCTTTACGGTTGGTTTAACTCCATCATTTCAAACAGTGCCTGTGGGAAATCCTGTGAGTGTAGATCTATATGTCTCAGGTCTTGGTAATGGCACACCCCCGTCTCTTGGTACATTTGATCTGAATATCCTCTTTGATTCAACTATATTGTACTTCAACAACGCAACCTTTGGCGATCCGGGATTGGGAGATCAATTGGATCTTTTTGGCCTCGGTAGCATTACAAGTGTTGATGACTCTGTTCCTGGAGTTCTAAATCTCTTTGAACTATCCCTTGATATGCCGGGGGATCTCGATCTGTTTCAGGCGGACAGCTTCACTTTGGCTACTTTGACCTTTGATACCCTCACCACAGGAACGAGTTCTCTTAGTTTGACCATCAACGCCTTGGGAGATTCAGCCGGGAACGCTCTGAGTGCTAACATCCAAAATGCCAGTGTCGCTCCGGTTCCGGAGCCTTCTACAGCCATACTGCTCGCCATAAGCAGTTTGGCTGGAATGGGATATTTTCGCCAAAGGAAATAATTTCCGGAGGGTAAAGATTACACGCTCTGAGATTATTCATCAGTACAGAATACTTAAGTATACGCTTGCAGGGCGTAGTTTTTGCTTACGCCCCTGTTGTTTCGCGTTCTGCCTTTATTAGCTTAGGCAAATTTTCCAAATTTTTGATTAAGAACCACCCCGCTACGAACTTCTTTTGCATTTCTCGTGGGGACAAATGATAGGAGCGAGAACTGGACAGATCATTTAGGCCGCCAGTCAGTGCACCACAAGTGGAGCGAGGGGCCTTCCGTATAATTTCGCTTCTTGTTGCCAGGAGAGAGTTTTAAGAATAATGGCTACGGTTTTCTTAAAGTTTTACCATGAAGGAGCGGTGAAAAATTATTGGACCCAGGTTTGATCCATGTATCAAGCACTTGGGTCATTGTAAAGAGACGAACTAAGGGTTAACGACTTACAGCACGTTTACCGGACAAGGAGGGGAATCACTATGAAGAGTCTCAAGAATAGATTGGTTGTCTTAAGTTTCTTTTGTTTCTTTCTCTCTCTCACTTCTGGAGCATCTTCTCGGATACTCGAGCTTTCTTCAATGAAGGAACTATCTATTTCAGACTATGTAACTACAGCCACAAACACCAGTGCATCTCAAATTACTCGCACAATCCAATTAATTATCCAGAACAAGACCGGGGAAACACTTACAAACATCCGGGCCTTCATCAGATCTGCCTCTGATAAACTTTCTATTATGGATTCAGAGGTCACAATCAAATCAATGGGTCCCTATGCTACTGAGCAAAGTCTAGATTCTTTCACTGTTTCAGTTCCTATAGAAAACCAAAAGGATTCCTTTGGCTTTATATGGCATGTTGAATTTGTGGACGAACAAGGAAATACGAGACAAAACGAAATAATTCTGAACGAGACGCTGAAATAGACCGGGAAATGTACCGCACAAAAAGGAGGGATTGTAATGAGAAAGAAATCTCATGTTTTGTCTTGTCTATCACTCATAATAATACTTTTATTTCCTTCATCTGTGTTTGCGGCTCATAATGGGTCATCTCCGTTTGATCCCCCCGAAGCATCAGACACCACATTTGTGATTGATACCGCGGCAAAATTGGACACATACCTGTTTCGCAGCGGTGGACCAATTGAATTCGATATAGAAGTCACTCGTTACGTCGGAGAGGTAGACTCAGAAGGATATCTCATTAATTCTGGAGATCTGATTATAGATGGAGTTGTCTCCGGGACGGCGAAATTACGAATGCCTGTCTGGGACGTAGATTATGACCTATCTGGAAGAACGCAACTCATTGCAGACGGTGTGAAGCCGGAAAGAGACCGCATCTATTTTAATGGCTACGATATTTCTCCATTTTACCTGCAAGGCGACGACAATACATGGAAACAGAACGAATTTACGATTCCCATTGATTATGTAAAATTTCCTGCTAGAGTTACAAGCCCGACGGGCACTCCTGTGCCGGCAAAGAATCGGATCACGATTTATATTGATCAAGACAATATTGGGAATTACATTCCAAAATATGGGACTAGTGAATTTTGGGCTGTAGCAGTAGATTGGGCGGAGCTTTCTCTTGATGCAATGCCTCCCCTTGTTTTAATTCATGGAAATAACTCTGATGGAGGTTTCTGGGACAGACGGGGATTCACGCAGGTACTGATGAATCATCATATTCCGTACGATAATAGTATTAACCTTCCAACAGACACAGTAACCAACAACGGTGCGACTCTTGCGAATGAACTAATGGCGACTGCCAGAAGATTCGGTGTCCAGAATATTCAGATCGTAGCCCACAGCAAAGGGGGGCTTGATACTCGCGAATTTCTTGACTCTCATTACCCCTTGTTGGAGCAAAACAAGATGCTAAGCGTTAATAATTTTATAACTTTAAGCACTCCCCATCGAGGCTCCGTAGGTGCCGATTATATTAGAGCGGTAGAGCTAACTAGCAATTTCAGACTGAATAACCCAAATGCACTAACGAAAATGGCCAGCTGGTTAAGCGGAAGTTACACGCAGAATCAATTCAATGCGAATCTCAACCTTACAACAACGTGGACTGCAGGGTTCAATGTAACCAATCATTTGCCCAGCAACATTCAATATTACTCTGTTGGTGCCGATGCTGACATTAATGACAATGGAACACTTGAAAGGAATGAATATCAGGAAATGCTGGATGAAGCCGGACATCCGAATCTCTGGGATAGCATAGCGAACGGACCTATGAACGCTATGTACCAGGCATTAGGAAATTTCTCTTCAGTTACGGTTAGGCCAACGGGTCAAGACAGTGGATGGCCGTTTTACACTCCCATATGGGAGGTCGTTGAAACACCCACATCAATTTTTCAGGAAAACGACATGATGGTCACTATAAACAGTGCAAGCTTTAACTTCAGCTTCATCGGACAGTTCAGCAAAAACCACGCTTCTGTTGCGGATGGTGAAGTGGCGCTCTCTGTTATAAGGTTTTTAAAATATGCTCAATAGAAAAAGAACAGATTTTCTGGTTTTTTCAGGCCCTGTTTTGTTAGTAACGTTGACTTCTTTTATATTGAGAGCACCGTTGACAGCGGGTGCTGAAATTAGAGAGGTTTCAATAGAGAATCTATATAAGAACGGGGTGATCGATACTGAGCAGCTCATGTCTGATGCTTTCTATTATCTAAGAAGCATGAAGGGTTCACCTGACAAACTGTATTTAAAAAGAGGCCGAGAGAATAAGCCCTTTTTGCTTGATATCCAGAACCTGAAAGTCAACGCTGCTTCCGAAGAAGATTGGAACAAGGCTCAGCATGAAACGGCAGTTGAGGCTACATACCATAAGACAGGAGATTTTCTCGAAGATAATGGAGATCTCAAGAATATCTACACCAAGCAGATTATAAAGCCTTTCGGGAAACATATTCTTGAATACTCCATCAGTCCCTCTGGCCAGCACATGTATGTTTATAGTCTTTCAGGTTATTACAAGAGAGGACGAGGGATTGGCTGGATTGCTGGTTCAACCCGCAAAATGGGAATGAATTGTTTTGAGATATTTAACCTCAAGACAAGGGAACGATTGTTTCTGACCAAGAGACTTTCATTTTCGAATGGCTACTGGCCGCAGCTGTTGTTCTGGCTGGAAGATCGGAGACTGATGATATTTTCCAATGAATACGACAAATCTTTAATGACTATCAACTATTAAACGGATTGGAGGGACGCGATGTTAACCAATATGAGAGCATTGGGGAGGATCTTTTATTTGGCAATATTTTTGTCAGTCATCACGATCAATTCAAAAGCCGTTGCGGAGAAAGTTCCATTATCTTCTTACCGTGTGACTCCAATTTTTCTTGATCCGGGAAATCCTGCGGCCGAGATTCCCTTTGAGGTTGACGTCAGCCCATCTCTGTTGGTTGATGTCGCCAGTCCTTCAGACTTATTTTCTGTTACGCTCGTTGCCCCTGATGGACAGACAATTACCCCAAGCAATGTTGGAAACTTTAACGGGGCCTATAATTCATACACACTTCAGACATCCGCACTCTCGTTGGGCAATCCCCTTTTCTTAGGGGGATATCATTACACCTATTCTTTCCAGACTCCGCCTTCCGGGAGCTGGAAAGTCAAAATTAACGGTATTAATCTTCCGGCTGCTGGAGAAGTGGCGTTGGTAAACATTATTGCTCAAAACAGGTTAAAGGTTGGACTGCTCACTAATGAAACTCAATACATTGTGAATGCCCCGGTTCTAATAATGGCAACTGTTTTCGATGGCTCTAGTCCCATAACTGGCGCCTCTGCCCTTGCCACTCTGAAGAACCTCACATCTGGTGGGGAAGACAAGATCATTCTAAGTGATGACGGCAACAGTCCAGATCACATGGCCGGAGATGGCATGTATTCAGGAGGCTATATACCAACAAACCCAGGCGACTATGCAGTTATGGCAGAAGTAAATGGAGTAACCGGGAGCGGCACACCGTTTAGTCGAGACGTCTTTTCTTCTTTCGGTGTGCGGTCTCCTTTGGCCGATTTTAATGGTTCTTTCAATGATCAAGGAATCGATGCGAATGCAAACGGCTTTTATGAATACATTGTTTTGAATTTGGGAATCGATGTGTATACATCTGGGAAATACAAAATCTCGCTCACTTTGGAGGGAAGCAATAACGTTTCAAGAACTGTCAGCTCAATACTGGACTTGACCCAAGGAGCCAATCAATTAATTCCGATCAACTTTTTCAAAGAAGATGTCTATGCAATCGGCGTTGATGGGCCTTATACCGTTACTAAAGCACTGATTCAATTATTGGAAAATAATGAATGGTATCTGGCGGATAAAACAGTGAATCAATGGCAAACCCAGGCTTATTCCTTAAGCAAGTTCGAGCAAATGCAGATAGCGTTAACCGGAAACAATTCGGATGCAGCCTACGATACAGATAACAACGGTAAATTCGATACTCTTGTTGTATCGATTGAAGTCGCCATGCTTGAAGCAGGCACTTATCAATGGAGCGCTCGGTTGGTAGATAAGAACAGCAAAGAGATAGAATTTATCTCTGGAGCAAACTTGATGAGTGTGGGGAATAACAGAATTGCAATGACTTTTGACGGGAAGATGATAGGAATGAATGCTGTTGACGGCCCCTATTATGTGAGAAATCTGTTAATCTGGAGAGGAAATAAGTCGTTGGTTGCAAACACGGTATATACCACACAACCCTATTTATTTCGTGATTTTGAAGGTGCGAGCCAGCCGCCTGTTGCCGACGCTAACGGGCCATACAATAGCACCGTTGGCTTACCTATCACCTTTAATGCCAGTGGCTCCTATGATTCGGATGGTGCGATAGTTTCCTACGAATGGGATTGGGATCATGATGGAACCTATGATGAGAGTACCACATCAGACACAATAACTCACACATGGCACGTGGAGTTCAGTGGAACCGTGGGGTTGCGAGTAACAGACAATGGCGGCTTGTCAGCAATTGCCACGGCATCCGTAACTGTTACGGTGCTTCCAGGAGATCTGGACAAAGACGGCGATGTGGACCGAAATGACCTGAATATAATCCTTGCAGCAAGAAATCAGCCCGCAAATGGGTCTAATGACCCGAGAGATCTTGATGGGGACGGCATGATTACGGCCTTGGATGCCCGTAAGCTGGTCACGATGTGCACCAGGCCAGGGTGTGCTACGAAGTAAAAGATAAGAGAATCCTGATTTCTGATGAGTTTCCAACGTTATTCACCAGGTATAGTAGTCAGTATTTTCCAGTATACGACTCTATTTTACAGAAACATGAGATCTTTGAGGCGGAATAATCACTCCACGATCACGCTCTTGGCCATGTTCCTGGGCTGGTTCACGTCGGTACCGCGCAGCACGGCGATGTGGGGAGCCGACGAGGGTCTATTTTGTTTGCATTTGATGAACTTGAGTGCTTCGAAACATAGTGAAGACGGGACACGGAGGGCGCTCTAACGGGTTGCACCAGTGGACGATAATCTTGGGTATGTTCCGATAGTGACCGTCGGTAGTAAAAAGTTTAAGTCCAAGGAAACTTCCGAGGGTCATCTTCAAATACCAATTACGCTTGTTCTCTCTCCACGCGTTCTTTCTCATGAGCCCCCTCTGGGCAGTTTCCATATTCCACTTGTTCTTCAATCACAACGTCATCGCTCCCCTGCGGGATGCAAAACGAACCCACAGGGCAGGTGCAGCGCGGTGCTCAGCCTATTTCTTTAGCTTCAGAGATTTGACCGCCTTTTCAAAGGCGATGGACTTTTGTCCCTTGGCTTCTTCCTTCGCTCTTCTGAGCTCCTTCAAATCTTCATAATCCTCAAGCATTTCTTGAATCCTCATGTAATCATCCCAAGACAGAACAACAAATTCCTTCTGTCCGTTTATGTATTTCATACCTAAGTCCAGCGTTCGCTTTATGCACACGTCCGCCCACGAAAGGATGAGCAATCCTACCTCAGCAGGGATAAAGTATCAAGAAAAATTATCTGGATTTCCCAGGCAAAGAACCATCAGTCTTGTCGCAGACCCCTTCGATCGAACCATTTCCCTTGAATTTTCCCGGTGTTTTGCTTATACTGCCCGTGAGGGACAGGACATGAAAAGGTCTATGAAAGGGAAGTTGATCACGTTTGAAGGGGTCGAGGGGTGCGGCAAGACCACTCAGATGAATCTGATCTGTCATGAGCTGGACTCCCGGGGAAAGGCATACATCCGGACCCGTGAGCCCGGAGGGACCCGGATCGGCGAGCAGATCCGGAAGATCCTCATGGACCCGCAAAATACCGATCTTTCGGATATGGCGGAACTTCTCCTGTATATTGCGGACCGGGCCCAGCACGTTGCCCGCCGGATCCTTCCCGCCCTGAATCAAGGCCTTCTCGTTGTCTGCGACCGGTTTATGGATGCAACGGTTGCCTATCAGGGGGATGGCAGGGGGCTCAATCGGTCCCATATTCTAAGACTGAATCAGATTGCGACGGATGGGCTCAAGCCGGATCTGACCCTCCTGATCGATATCCCTGTCGAGATCGGTCTTGAAAGGGCAAGGAAGAGAAACAAGGACCAGGGCATCGGTCATTCAGAGGGGCGGTTCGAAGAAGAGGCTGTTGATTTTCACAACCGTGTCCGGACGGGCTATCTGCATCTGGCCGAACTGGAGCCGGAGCGCTTCAAGGTGATTGACGGGCGCCTGAGTCCGGAGGCATCCCACCGGCAGATCCTTTCCCTGATGGAGCCGCTTCTGTAAGAGAGAATCATCTTTTATGTTTTGATTTGCCATTTTGATTTTTTATCTTTGATCTTTAATTTTCAATTTATTCGTGTCTTAGCGGCCGATCTGTTTTGAATAGATGGGTTGAAGGAGCAGGAGATGCCGTTTTCAGATATCATCGGTCAGGAAGGCGCGGTGGAGATTTTAGGACGAGAGCTGTCGAATGGCCGGATCTCACATGCCTATCTCTTCAGCGGCATGGGATGCATCGGCAAGAAACAGACGGCCCTTGCCTTCGCCATGGCGGTTGAATGCGGCCGGGTCCGCGGCGACTCCTGCGGTGAATGTCTTTCCTGCCGGAAGATCAGTCACGGAGTACACCCGGATGTCCGGCTCTATGTTCCTGAGGCCAGGACCAAGGGGGCTACAGAGAAAATTTATATTGATCAGATCCGTGACCTCCAGGCCGGGATCTCCCTGCGCCCCATGGAAGGGGAGAAGAAGGTCTTTATGATAGATGATGCGGACCGGATGGTGGACCAGGCGGCCAATGCCCTCCTGAAAACCCTGGAAGAGCCTCCTCCGGACTCGTTCCTGATCCTGATCACCTCATTTCCGGACCTTCTTCCCTCCACGGTTCTATCCCGATGCAGAACGGTTCGCTTCAAACCCTTGTCCACCGATTCCGTGGAGGAGATCCTGATCCGGAAGATGGGCCTGTCCAAAGACAAGGCCAAGGTCATGGCAAGGGTTTCGCAGGGGAGCCTGGGGAGGGTATTGAACGTCGCAGAGAAGGACCTTCTTTCTCAAAGAGACCGTTTCATGGAGAGGATTCAAAAGTGGGACCTTGGGAACATAGGGTCTATCTTTGAGGTTTCCGAGAGTTTTTCAAAGAACACCGATGATTCCATCGAATTTTTGGAGTTCCTTGCATCGTGGAACCGGGATCTTATTTCCATAAAATTGAGAGGGGAAAAAGGGATGCTGACCCATGCGGATAAGATAACGGAGCTGCTCGAGGAATCCCGGCACAAGGATATAGCTGCACTCCTGAATCATGCGGACATTCTGGAGGAGGCCATCCGGAGGCTCCGAATGAATGTCAACCAGAGGTTCGCCCTGGAAGCGGCCCTGATCGGGATGGGCAAAGAGACCGCGGGCTGAGTGGTCCTGTTCGTAAATACGATGTTCCTTCAGTATAAAGGAACATCGAACAAATCTGATAAGGAATAAAGACATGGAAGAGAACCAGCCGCAGGCAGGGCCTTCTCAGGAGTATATGGCGAAATTTATCGGGATCAGGTTCAGAAGCGGAGGCAAGCTTTATAACTTTGATCCGGGAGATCTGGATCTCCGGGTTGGGGATCTGGTGATTGTCGAGACCGCAAGCGGGCTGGTCTGCGGCATGGTCGCCGGAAGCCGCCAGCAGGTGAGCCTGGATTATCTCAAGGAGCCGTTGAAAAAGGTGCTTCGGTCGGTGACCCAAGAGGATCTTGAAACCTTGCGAAAAAACCGCGTCCTGGAACAGGAAATCAAAAAATTCTGTTACGAGAGGATTGAGTCCCGAGGCATGCAGATGAAGCTGGTGGACGTGGAATACCTTTTTGACCGGTCCAAGGTGATCTTCTACTTTACCGCGGACGGCCGGGTGGACTTCAGGGATCTGGTCAAGGACCTTGCATCCCGAGTCCGTACACGAATTGAAATGCGCCAGATCGGGGTGCGCGATGAAGCCAAGATGATCGGAGGGTTGGGGACCTGCGGCAGGGAGTTCTGCTGCAAGACCTTTGTGAGGGAGTTCGATCCTGTTTCCATCAAGATGGCCAAACAGCAGAATCTGACCCTGAACCCGGCCAAGATCTCCGGCGCCTGCGGACGTCTGATGTGCTGTCTGAGTTATGAAAACGCGGGCTATTGCCGTTTCAGAAAAGGTCTTCCCAAGATCGGGAAGACCATCATGATCCGAGAGGGGCCGGGCAGGGTTTATTCCCACAATTTACAGAAGGATTCGATTACGGTTCAGGTGAAGGATGGAAAGCAGATTGAAATTTTTGAGCCGGACCTGACCCGGCTGAGGCAGGGGCTCCCGCTTGAGGAGAAGCCTGCGCCGGAACCATCGGATCAGGCCTTGCCGCAGGATGCGGCGGATGCAAAGGGGATGCGGAGAGAACCTCTCTTTTCCCCCAGGCAGAAAGAGCGTCCTCTCGCCGCGCCGCCCTCGCCGCCCAGAGAGCAGGAGAGACAGGAAGTCCGGAAAGAAGGGCTTTTGAGCAAGATCAAAAAGATCGCCGGTGTGGCCCAGGGCCCGCAGGGAACCGAGAGAAGACGGAGGCGCAGGCGCAGGCGCCATGGGAATTCCAGGGGTAAAACCCCAGGTTCATCACCCAACGGCTCCGAAAACAAATAAGATAAAACCGTTGATCCATGGATGAGGAGTCATCGGCCATGACCAAGAGTTTTTACATTACCACGCCGATCTATTATGTCAATGATGTTCCCCATATCGGGCATGCGTATACCACGGTGGCGGCTGATGCAGAAGCCCGGTACCGGAGGATGATGGGAGACCGGGTCTTTTTTCTTACAGGGACCGATGAGCACGGCCAGAAGGTGGAGAAGACCGCCGCGGCGCAAGGGATGACACCTTCCGAGCTGGCCGACCGGGTGGTGGGCCGGTTCCAGAATCTCTGGAAGAAGCTCCACATCTCCAATCAGGATTTCATCCGAACCACCGAGTCCCGCCATCAGAAGGCCGTGCAGACGCTTTGGACCACGGTCGCGGACAAAGGGGATATCTACCTGGGAGAATATGAAGACTGGTACTGTACCCCATGCGAGACCTTCCTGACCGAAATGCAGCTCATGAACGGGAAGTGCCCGGACTGCGGCAGGGCCCCGGAACGGCTCAAGGAGGAGAGCTATTTCTTCCGGATGTCCCGCTACGGGGATAGGCTCTTGAAACATATTGAAGAGCATCCTGATTTCATCCAGCCGGCAAGCCGCAGAAACGAAATTGTTCAGTTTGTCCGGGGCGGGCTCCGGGACCTCAGCATCAGCCGGACGACGTTTTCCTGGGGCATTCCGGTCCCCGGAAATCCCCGGCATGTGGTCTATGTCTGGTTCGATGCTTTGACCAATTATCTTTCCGCCCTGGGGTACCCGGAGGATTCGGAACGTTTCCGGTCCTTCTGGCCGGCGGATATCCATATCATCGGCAAGGACATCCTGAGGTTTCACGCGGTCTATTGGCCCGCCTTTCTCATGGCCGCAGACCTTCCCCTTCCGAAAAGGGTTTTCAGCCACGGATGGTGGACCATGGACGGGGAAAAGATGTCCAAGTCCAAAGGGAATGTCGTGGATCCTTCGGTCATGACGGACCGGTATGGATCTGATCCCTTCCGGTATTTTCTTCTCCGTGAGGTCCCCTTCGGCCAGGATGGGGATTTTTCCGAGAGCGCCCTGGTGGTCCGCTTCAACAGCGATCTGGCCAATGATCTCGGAAACCTCTTCAGCCGCGTGACCGCCATGCTTGCCAAATACTGCGGCGGGATCACCCCTGCGCCGACCGGCGGCGGCGAACTTAAAGTCAAGGCCGAGGCCGTGATTCAGGATGTGGACCGTTACATGGAAGACCTGGCGTTCAGCCGGGTCCTGCAGGAGATCTGGGGGCTGATCAATGCCGCCAATCGCTTCGTGGACCGGAAGGCCCCGTGGACCCTGGCCAAGGAGCCCTCTCAGGCAGGGATGCTTCAGGATGTCATGTACGATCTTGTGGAGACGCTCCGGATCGTCACCCTGCTGATCTCACCCTTTATGCCTGAGACCGGGGAAAAGGCCGCATCCATTCTGGGCCTTGCTCAAGGGTGGCGCCGGCGGGAGTTTCTGGTTTGGGGCAAGACCCCAAAAGGGCGCCGGATCGGAATTTCTGAACCGCTCTTCCCAAGGATGGAACAGAAGTCTCAGGTTAAAAAACCGGAAAGGGCCTCGGTGGAAAAGAAAGAATCTTCGCACAAGGCTGAGGCGGAACAGAAAGCCGGAGAGGAGATCACGATCCAGGACTTTGCCCGCCTTGACCTCCGCGCCGGGGTGATCCGTCAGGCTGAGGCGGTTCCGAAGTCAGACCGCCTGATCAGGCTTCAGGTGGATATCGGAGAGGCTGAGCCCCGGCAGGTGGTCGCCGGAATTGCCCAATCCTACGCCCCTTCTGTTCTCTTGGGCAAAAAGGTGGTTGTGCTGGCCAACCTGAAACCGACCCGGCTCATGGGGGTCGAATCCTGCGGCATGGTCCTGGCGGTTGAAGGGGGAAAGGGACTGGTCCTTTTAGGTTTTGACGGCGAAGTGGATCCGGGGAAGAGGATCAGGTAATGCTGATTGATTCTCATGCACATCTGACCATGCCGCAATTTGACGAAGACCGGGAAGAGGTGCTCCATCGGGCCCGGGAGGCCGGAGTCGGTTATATCCTGACCGTGGGCGCCGTGGAGGAAGGACCTTCGGTCATTGAGTTCGTAAGACGGCACGAAGACTACGGCATCTCTGCTGCCATCGGCGTTCATCCCCATGAGGCCTCTTCTTTTTCCGATGAATCTGCCAGGGCATTGCAGGAGTTGAGCCATGATCCCAAGGTGGCGGCCATCGGGGAGATCGGCCTGGATTATCACTACCAGCATTCACCGGTCCCAGTACAGCAGGAGGCCTTCCGCCGGCAGATTCGGATTGCCCGGGAGGCGGGCCTCCCGATCATGGTCCACGGGAGGGAGGCGGATGAGGATATCCTCAAGATTCTGAGGGAGGAAAAAGCGGATGAAGTCAGAGGGGTGATTCACTGCTTTTCCGGAGGCATCGAGACGGCCCGAACGGCCATCTCCCTGGGATTCTTTATCTCCTTTTCCGGCTCTCTGACCTTCAGAAACGCCGCATCCCTGCGCGAGACGGCAAGGGCCGTCCCCATCGAGAGAATCCTGATTGAGACTGATTCCCCCTACCTCGCGCCCCAGCAGGTCCGCGGAAAGCGCAATGAGCCGTCCTATGTCAGGTTCGTGGCCGAGACCCTTGCCGAGGTCAAGGGTTTGAGCTTCGAGGATATCAGCCGGATTACGAGTCACAACGCCATGCAGATCTTGTCCCTGGGTTCCATGGAAACTCCCGGAAAGATCGCCTATCAGATCCGGGAGTCCCTGTATCTCAACGTGACCAACCGGTGCACCAACACCTGCGGGTTCTGTGTCCGGTTCTACAGCGACTTTGTCAAGGGGCACAATCTTAGGATGGCTACGGAGCCGTCTGCTCCCGAGGTCATCCGGGCGATCGGCGATCCGAAAAGATACCGGGAGGTCGTCTTTTGCGGATATGGGGAGCCGCTCCTGAGGCTCGACCTGGTCAAGGAGGTGGCTCTTTGGATCAAGGAGCATGGCGGACGGGTGCGCATCAACACCAACGGCCAGGGAAATCTGATTCACAAACGAAACATCCTTCCTGAACTCAATGGTCTGGTGGACGTCTATTCCGTAAGCCTGAATGCGGAAAATGAGGAAAAGTATCTTGCGATCTGCAAACCGGTTTTCGGACCGGGCGCCTACAGGGCGGTCAAAGCGTTTATTCTGGAGGCCGGAAAGGGGGCGGAGGTCAACG
Source organism: Nitrospirae bacterium CG2_30_53_67 (assembly GCA_001873285.1). Lineage (NCBI taxonomy): Bacteria > Pseudomonadati > Nitrospirota > Nitrospirae bacterium CG2_30_53_67. The sequence continues at coordinate 19,878 of MNYV01000104.1, read as the reverse complement.
TAACCGTTGTTGCTCTTCCCGATGTGGATATCCCGGCATGCCGGAAAATCGCTCTTGAAGAGTTGAAGGCCGGCTTCCGTGTGCGTTATTATGATGAAGTGGGATAATATAGAGGATCATCTCCAAAATAGTGAGTGAAAACATAAGGGTTTCAGGGGTCAAGTGAAATGCTAAAAACATAAGGGGCCGAGGGTCATAGGGTTCAAGGGTTCCAGTGTTTTTCTCTGGAGATTTTGCTTGCGTTTCAGTATTTCACTTGACCCCTTGACCCCTTGAATCCTCGACCCCAAGATACCTCAGTGTAGTATCCGTCGCAGACGGTCCCGGCCCGGCAAGAATAGATTCAAGGAGATGCCGGGATCTAACGACAAAAATAGAGAAAAGCGGTGCACGTGAAGCGTAACCCTTTTTACTCACTAAATGGGAGAAAAACCATAAAGGGGAAAGGTTCAAAGCGTTCAAGGCGTTTGAATGGGTGGTATCCCTGATGAAAAAGAAAAAGCACAATGAAGAGTGGAGCATCTACGATTTGGATCTTCTTTCTTTCGAGAGGATCCTGAAAAAAGCATCCTTAGGCCTGGGGCAGACCCTGTTTCTTCTCGACACCGAAGGGAATTTTCTTACGTCCCCTCCCCCGGACCGTCCTCCATTCTGCAAGTATGTCCTGGACCACAAGGAAGGGAGTTTCCGGTGCAGGGAAAGCCTGTACAAGGGGCACAAGCGCGTGATGGAGGAAGGGAAGTCCTCCATCTTCTCCTGCCATGCCGGGATGGTCAAGGTCACGGCCCCGGTCTGGGTTGAAAGCCGGATTGTGGCGGTGCTCAACGGCTGTACGAGCCAGCTTCTCGATGATGGAAGTCCGTTTCCTCAGAAAAAGTTCCGCCAGGCCATTTTAGATCTGGCGATCCCTCAGAAAATCATAGAAGGGATTCATACGGTTTCCAAAGAAGAGGTCAGCAAGACCATGGAGCTTCTGGTGGCCATGGCGAAGCTGATTGCGGAGACCTCGGCGGAGAACCTCCGGACTCTTCAGCAGATTGATGAGGCAACCAGGCACATCAAGAGGCAGAATGAAAAGCTGATCACACTTTATGACCTGAATCAAATTCTGCAAAGCCCCCTTTCTCTGGATGAAAAGCTCTTTGTCATCCTGACCTCTCTCACGGCGCCGCAGGGATTCGGGTTCAGCCGGGCCATGCTCCTACTTTTAAACGAGAACATGACTCATCTGGAAGGGAAAATGGGAGTGGGGCCTTCTACGCAGGAAGAGGCCCTGATGACGAAGAAGAAGCGGCCGGCAAAAGACGAAAGGAGCCTCTTTGAGAAGATCCGAAAACAGGGGATCCCGATCGAGACAGGAAACTCCCCGTTCGATGAACTCACCCGGTCTTTTTCCTTTCCGACCCGGGAAAAGAAAAAATTTCCGGTAGCCGCCCTCTTTGAGAAAGGGCCGGTTGTGGTCGCGAACCGGGGGGAGCAGAAGAACCGGGTCCATCCGGATTTGAGAAAGACCATGGGAAATACAACGAGTTTCGTCGCCATCCCCCTAATTGAGAATGAAACCCTCATCGGCGTGATCATCGCCGATAACCGCTTTTCCAGAAAGAAAATAGAAAAAGACACCCTGCAGATGCTGAGTATCTTTTCGCATCAGGCCGCAACGGCCATCTCCAATTCCAAGCTCTACTCCGTTCTGCAGGAGAAGATTTTCCAACTGGTGGATTCCAACCGCCAGCTCCACAAGGCTCACACCAGGCTGATGCAGATGGAGAGGTTCTCCGTCATGGGAACCGTGGCTGCCGGCGTGGCCCATGAAATCAAGAATCCCTTGAACGCCATCGTGATCTACCTTGAGCTCTTAAAAAAAGAGCTGGAAAAAGAGACCCCCGAGAAAGAAAAGATTGCCGAGAAACTGAATGTGGTGGGACAGGAAATCGAACGTCTCTCGGACATGACCACGGAATTTCTTTCATACAGCAATGTCCCCCATCTGGTCACCACCCCGATCGACATCCGGATCCTGCTCAATCAGGTCCTCCGGTTTATCCGTTATCAGGCCAAAGAAAAGAACGTCATCATCCGGAAGGAGTTTTCCAAATCCATTCCCGATATTCCGGTCAGCCATAAGCAGATGAAGCAGGTTTTTCTCAACATCATTTTGAATGCCATCCAGGCTATGCCCAAAGGAGGCGAGCTTGAGATTTCCGCAAAAACGGCGCGAAAGAGAAAGGGGTTTATAGAGATCATTTTTTCCGATACAGGCGTGGGCATCGGCAAAGAGGCGATGGTTCATATTTTCGAGCCCTTTTACACCACGCGTAGGGGAGGGACCGGTCTGGGGCTCTCCTTTGTGGACAAGGTCATCAAAGAACACGGGGGGGAGGTCGGAATCGAAAGCGCCAAGGGGAAAGGCGCCCGGGTCAACCTTTTCCTGCCGATCCGGAATCCGGAGGTGGAACCGGCTGACCGGAAGGGCGGGAAAGCTCAGAGAAGATACCGTCATGAGATTTAACTTGAACTTCTAAAGGGTTCCAAGATATAATAAAAATGATTTTTTAAGTATTTTCAGGGGGTTTGATCTTGTCTCCGGTTTAGTGGCCCTATTCGTAAATACGGTGGCATTCGAGCCTGCCTGTGCCATGGCAGACAGGTGCCGTTACCGGTAAACCGAGTACAAGAGGGCGGTCTCATCGGCGTTCCGCTCCTTGCGGTGTACCGGAGGGGTACGCGCTGAGTCGCGCGCGGATAGCCCGTCCTACGACCCTTTCGGTACGTCACCATATTTACGAACAGGACCACTTAGGATCAGCGCACGGGATCTCAAGTTCCGATGATCGGGCTGACGGCAGCTCTACTGCAAAACATAAGGCATAGGATATGATCGAGCATCATAATATGGATTTCATGGAATATTATTCGCTCTTTCTCAGAAACAAGAGGTTCTTTTTTGCCCCGTTCATTTTGGTGTTCTCTCTCGTTTCATTGAGCAGTCTTTTTTTCCCGAAGATCTATGAGTCGAGCACGGTCATCAAGGTTCAAAAACCGCAGCCCAATCCTATTGAAACCCGGAGAGTGGTCAACGAAGACCTTCAGGGGCAGCTCAAGACCCTGCAGGAGATGGCCCTCAGCCGGCCCCATCTGATCGAGACCATCCGGAAACTGAATCTGGACAAGGGGATGGAGGGCAATCTGGAGATGGAAAAACTGATCCAATCCATCCGGGATGGCGTTTCCATCATGAAGAAGGGAGCGGAACTTTTTACCGTCTCGTTTCAGGACTCCGATCCCGAGAGGGCCATGAAAATCACCAATACCATTGTTAACCTTTTCATTGATGAAAGCCTTTCTCTCAAGAGGGAGGAGGCCTTTTCGTCTGTGGATTTCATCCGGAAACAATTGGATATATACAAAGCGAAACTGGAAGAAAGCGAGGATGCGCTCCGGAAGTTTAAACAGGAGCATATCGGGGAGATGCCTGGTCAGCAGAATACCAATCTCGTTCAATTGGACCGGCTCAGGGATACCCTGGCCGAGACCAATATGGCCATTCAGGAGGCCATGGGGAGAAAAGGCTTTATTGAGAAACAGATGTCAAGCGAAAGTCCGATGGTGGTCTCGATGTCAACCGGGGAGGCCTCATCCACCGGAGACAAGATCAAGATCCTGGAATTTCAGTTGAGCCAGTTTCTGGCCAATTACACGGAGAAACACCCGGACGTCGTCCGGATCAAGACGGAACTCGATCATCTCAGGAAGGAAGCCGATGCCAAACAGAGCAAAGGTTCTGATCCAGCGCCGCCGAAGTCCGGGGATTTAACGACCCTCAATCCCCTGCACCAGAAATTAAAGGAAGACTACAACAACATCAGTATTACGATCGGCACGCTTGAAGCCAAGAAAGGGGCTTTGGAAAAAAAGATCGCAGAGTACGGGCAGAAAGTCGTCAGTATCCCCAGCCAGGAGCAGCAACTGGCGGCCTTGCAGCGGGACTACAATGTCAACGAGAATATTTATGACATGCTGCTGAGACGGTATGAAGAGGCGAGGATATCGAAGTATCTTGAGTTCAGCAGCGGGGGAACGCGCTTTCAGGTGATCGATCCGGCCATTGTTCCTCTCAAGCCGATCAAACCGAATTATCTTCACTTTCTTGCCGCGGGTCTTGCTTCAGGTTGTGCCGCAGGGATCGGTTTGATTTTTTTAAAAGACTATTTTGACACGTCCACAAGAGGCGTGCGAGAGGCCGAAGAGATCTACAAGGTTCCGGTGCTGTCTGCGATTCCGGTGATCACGGCTGAAAGGGAGATAGAGATCAGAAAAATGAATCGTAAGCGATGGATCTTCGGGTCCGTTCTTTTTTTTATCTTATTGATCGGGGCGGCGGTCGTTGCTGTTTTTCTGAGGTGAAGAGCAGTAGGAGTGAGTCAACTCGATTATGTATACGAAATTTTATGGTCTCAAGGAAAAACCGTTTAAGCTGGTTCCCGATCCTCGTTTTCTCTACATGAGTGAAGTGCACCGCGCAGCCATTTCGCACCTGCAGTACGGACTGGAAGACCGGAATGGTTTTGTGGTCATCACCGGCGAGCTGGGGTCCGGGAAGACTTTACTTCTTCGCGTCCTCTTGAACGGCCTTCCTCGAACCAGTCTGGTGGCCAGGATCATCAATACGAATTTCAATGCCAAGGAATTGATCGAGCATATCCTCAACGAGTTCGGAATCGAAACCCGTGACGAGACCAAGCCCAAAATGATCTCCATGCTGACGCAGCTTCTTCTCAAGGCCTACTCGGAGCGGAGAGAGGTCCTGCTGGTCATAGACGAGGCTCAGAACCTGAGCATTGATGCCATGGAAGAGCTTCGAATGATCTCGAATCTGGAGACCAGCACGGAAAAACTGGTTCAGATCGTGATGGTGGGACAACCGCAGCTCAAGTACAAGCTGAATCTGCCGGATCTGGAACAATTAAGGCAGAGGGTGACGGTGCAATTCCATATGACGCCCCTGAGCGAAGAAGAGACATCCCTGTATGTGAACCATCGTCTATCGGTCGCTATCGGACGCCCATCCGAGATATTTACGCCTGAGGCGTTGAAGAAAATTTATGCCTACTCAAAAGGGATCCCCCGGTTGATCAATGTGATATCCGATGCGGGTCTCCGGCTCGGATACGTGGAAGAAAAAAAGATCGTTGACGGTGAGATCATGGACGGCGTGATTCAAGAGTTGCAGGAGATCGGCAGCCCCTCGGCCGCTCAGGTCCTGCCCCGTAAAAGCACGGAGACGGATCCTCTGGATCTGCACGTCATTGAGCTGAATAAGAAGTTTCAGACCCTGTACGATCAGATGCAGAAGGTTTATATCCAGAAGGGGGAAGAAAATCAGTTGATTTACGAGCGGCTCCTGAATATGGAAGAGGAGATGCAGGCCAAGGGAAATCTCTTCAACCTGCAGGATCGTGAACAGATGCTCTTCAGGAAGGAGAGCGAAATCCACCAGAAATTATCCGAAGTTTCCAAACGGCTGGATGAAATCAATACCCTGAAAGAGAGCATTGAGGAGAAGAGGAACGAGGTTCTGGAGAAAATACAGCAGGCCGAGCTGCGTCCCGCGCCATCCGGCGAACAGGAGGACCCCGCTTCCGGAAGACCGGAAGCAGCCGGCGGGGGTGTTGAAGATAAGGAGATCTTTAAGAAGAGAATAGAAGAACCGGGGGAGGTCCAGGCGAGGCTGAAAGAGAGGGAAGAAGAGCTGGATGGAAAGATGGAGGACCTGAAAGGGATCATTCAGGAGTTGGAGAACAAAAAGGTTCTGCTGGAGGCCATCGGTCAGGACAAATCCATAGAAGATCGTCTGAAAGAACTGGAAAAGCAGCAGCAATCCGTGCGAAGAAAAGAGGAAGAACTCACGGAGAAGATCCTTCTTCTGGAGAAGGGGACCCCTCGGCCGGCGGCCGGCGCCGTTCGAATTTCAGGACCAGGAGATCAGGCCTCTTTTGATTTGAAGGAGGAACTCTTTTTGGATCTGATTTCTCAGATTGACAGTTTGAAATCGGATATGGACTCCCTTGATTTTCAGAAGCAAATCATGGAGACCATTCGAGCGGAAGAGGCTGATCTCCCGACCGGAATGGAACGGATCGACAAGAACTACGTCCAACTCAAAAAAAAGGAAGAGAAGCTCCTTAAAAATATTGAAGCATCCAAGAAAAGTTTCAGGGCGTTCGAGGTTCAGGCCGCGGCAGAAGACTCGGGCACAGGGGCATGGCTGGGAAAAGAACGGCTTCTCGAAAAAAAGCTTGACGAACTGAGGAACATGATCTTGAGAATTGGAGGGAAGGACGCGCCCTTGACTCGAGGGGACCGAGGCCCCGTTTTTTTCCACGCGATGGTGAGAGCATCATCGGGTCAGGAATCAGAAGACTCTCATCGAGAAAACAAGGCTCTTGGGAGACGATTCAACAGGATCATACGGAAGATCTTGCAGGGATCTTAGAAGAAATTTGAAATTCTCCAGGCATGGCCCATCGGGAACCGGCTGTTTCCAAGGGATGAGGGATGAGCGGCTGACGGGGAACGGCCGGATGACATGAGGCAGTATGGAAATCGCAGGTTTTATTCAGGATATCCCCTTGGATGCGCTCATGGAGCAGGCCGAGGCCGAAGAGCAGACGGGGGCCCTTTTTCTGAAAAGCGAACAGGGGATCGGAGAGGTTTTATTCGAGAACGGTCTGATCTATTCTGCAGACTATCCCTATGCCGGGGAACGGCTCGGGCAGAGGCTGATTCAGGAAGGCGCTATTCATCCCTCGGATCTCTGGCAGGCTCTTCGCGACCAGGAGAATGGAAATGATGGTTCTCTGGGAGAAATCCTTTTTGAGAAAAATCTGCTCCCCCCGGAACGGGTGAGACAAGTGGTAGAGCAGCAGATCGAGGAAGCGGTCGTTCATCTGATGATGTGGGAAAAAGGGCGGTTCACTTTTGAAAGGATACCCCCCAAACGGCCGCCTCTGGTGCTGATCCGGCCGAACACCATCCTGAAAGAGAAGAAAAAGCGGGTTAAAGAACTGAAATCGTTGCCGGCCAAGACCCCGCTGGACAGGATTGAGTCGCATCCGAATCCAAGGATCAACCACCGGTTATATCAGGAGATTCAGCATACCCTTTCAAGGGCCAAGGTCTTTGAACCGAAGATGATGATCGTGCTGGTGGAGGGGGATGCAAAATGGAGGATGATGATCAAGGACGATCTGGCCAAAAGAAATTTTCAGGTGAAGGGGACGAGCAGCCTCGAAAAGGCGCGGTTTGAGATCGATCGGCTGCTTGAGAAGGGATACAGCCCGATTGTGGTCACGGATATCGGGTTCCCCCATGAACAGGCCTCCATGAAACTGGAGGGCCTGTCATTCATGGAGAGTCTCCATAAAAAGCATCCCGAAGTTCCCATCCTGGTCTGCACCTCGTATCCGATTTCCAACCTGCGAAGAAAGATTCTTTTTTCAGGCGGGATTTTCTGTCTGGTCAAGCCGGACCTTTCCGTAATTTCATCTCAAAACTTTGAACAGATCTTCCAGTCGTTTCTTGCGGAACTGGTCTATTGTCTCGACATCAGTATTCATCAATATTATCAGGAATATTTCATCGAGAGAGCCGAATTTGTCGAGGACGATCTGATCGAGGGTCTCTACCATAGAGAAACAGAGATCATGCGTCTCGGGGGGCAGGTCATTGAAGATGCCCAGATTCAAAAAATTCTTTATGAAGTCAGCAGCATGCTCGTGAAAGAGGGGAATGTCGACCGAGCCATTGAAGAAGTTCTGGATTTTATGGCCGGACGATACGACCATACGGCCCTTTTTATCTGGAAGAAAAAATATCTGGAAGGGTATGCCGGGAGGTCATCCTTACGCGCCGATTTTGCAGATAAGGTCAAACGTGTCTCCGTGGAGTTTGATCAGATCCCCTTGCTGAAAGGTCTCTATACAGAGGGGAAAGGGATATTTGCCGGCCCGCCGCCTGAAGAGCGCGAGTACAATAAGTTTTTGAACCGGTTTCTCGAAAAAAGGCCCGCGTGGCATTTCCTTTATCCCGTGGAGATCATGGGGAGGATTGTGGCGTTATGGTATGCCGATACCGCCCAAGTCCAAGAGAGAGATCCCGACATGCAGGTGATGGTCTCACTGGCCAACCTGATCGTCATGTCGCTGAAAATGGACATAGAAAAAAACTGAGACTCCACGCCGTGAGGCGCGGGTTTCTTTGGCAACAGGGGAATGGATTTGGTTGATGAAACCTCAAGACAGAAGATCGGGGAGCTTTTAAAAGAGCTCGAAGTGGTTGATGACCAGCAGTTGAGTCTCGCCCTCGATGAGCAGAAGCGGACCAAGGAGAGGCTGGGTTCCGTGCTGATCAAGATGGGTTTTCTCACCCCTGAGGACCTGGACTATCTTCTGGCCAGACAGCATAATGTCGCCTTCATCAGTCTGGAACAGTACAGGCTGGATCTGAATATCGTCCGTCTGATCCCGGAAAAATATTGCAGAGAACACAAGGTGATCGCCGTCCAGCGCAAAGACAAGCTCCTTACGGTGGCCATGGCCAACCCGCATGACATTGTTGTGGCCAATGAGATGTCCTTCATCACCGGGTTGAAAATCGCGCCCGTGGTTACAGCGGAGATATCCATCCAGAGGGCCCTGGATACTTACTATCGGAAAGAGGAAGAGGAAGCAAAGGATCTGGATTGGGAGGCCGAACTGGCAGCCGAGGAGGAAGTGGATATAGAAATTTTAAAGCGTGAGGATGAAGAGAGCGCCGACATAGAGGATCTGATCACGTCTTCGGAGGATACCCCCATTGTCCGGCTGGTGAATCTCATGCTTCTGACCGCATTGGACAAGCAGGCTTCTCATGTGCATATCGAGCCCTTCATGGAGAGCCTGCAGATCCGCTTAAGGACGGACGGGATTTTGGTTCCTTTGATTACGCCTCCGAAGAAATACCATGTCAATATCATCAACCGGCTGAAAATCCTCAGTTCGCTGGATATCACCAAACATCATATTCCGCAGGAGAGCTATTTCCAGGTCCGTTCCAAGGGCCGTTTCGTGGATGTCAAGGTCTCCACCTTCCCCACCCGGTATGGGGAGAGCGCGGTCCTGAGTCTTCACAAGCAATACCAGGAGGCCGTCAATCTGGACTCCCTCGGCATGGAGAGCGAGGTTTTACAGGAGTTCAAGAGTCTGATCAGCCTAAAACGAGGCTTTATCCTGCTGGTGGGGCCGAACAACAGCGGGAAGACATCGACCCTGTATGCGGTCCTGAATGATTTGAATACGAAGGAGAGGAGCATCTATACCTTTGAAAATCCGATCAAGAATCTGATCGAAGGAATTTTTCAAGGCCAGCCCAATGAGAAGGCCGGTCTCACATTGACCGACGGTGTGCGTTCCCTCCTGGCGCAGGACCCGGATGTCGTGATGCTCGGAGATATGAATGATGCCAAACCTATCGAATACGTGCTTCAGGCCTCTCTGTCGAGGACCCTGGTATTCGGGAGGCTTAATTACAATGATGCCGCCGGCGCCGTTCTTCATCTGATGGACATGGGGATTCCGCCTTTTTTGATCTCTCAGGCCATCACCGCCATTCTAAGCCAGAGGCTTGTTCAAAGGATTTGTCCAAACTGTTCCGGAGACTTCATCCCTCCCAAGAAGATCCTGGAGGATATCCAGCCTCTTGTGAATACCGGGGAGATCACCTTTCATCGGGGGACCGGCTGCAAGGACTGCGGATTCACCGGGTACCACGGTCATTCCGGGATATTTGAACTCTCCGTTCTGAATGAAGAGGTCAGGCAGTTGATTCTGGAAAAGGCTTCACGGAAAGAGATCCGGGATGCCATCTTAAGAAAAGGGACGGTATCGCTCTATCAGGATGCCCTTCGGAAAGTGATCCGCGGTGTGACCACGTATGAAGAGGTCCTGAATATTTCGGACCTGGAAAACGTCCGTAAAAGTTAAAAGGGGAAGTCCATGAGAAGTATCGAAAAAGGGCTGGAAAAGGCCATCCGCGAGCGGGAATCCAGGAGCAGCCCGGATCTATTCAAACTGCAGAAGGAATGGAACGACAAGTCCCTGGATTTTTCCAAGCTGAGCGCATACCTGGTGACCATTCTCGATTCAAAATCGCTGGCCGCGGAACAGTTTAAACGGCTGCGAACGCAGGTCATGAAAAAGATGAGAAGCAGAATGGAGAACACCCTGATGGTGACCAGCGCCACCCGAGGGGAGGGGAAGACCACGACGGCGCTCAATCTGGCCGTCTCTGTGGCTCAGGGGATGAATGAGACGGTCTTGATGATGGATACCGACTTTCGCAAACCTGGCGTTCATACCTATCTGGGCATTGAAGCCAAGAAGGGCCTTGTGGATTTTCTACGGGGTGAGGCGGAGATCCCTGAGCTTCTTGTGAAGACGGAGATTCCCAAGTTGATCCTCCTCCCATCCGGTCAACCGCCGGAGAATCCCTCGGAACTCCTGAGCTCGGAGAGGATGTCCCAGTTGATCCGTGAGATCAAATCCCGGTACGAGGATCGTTTTATCATTCTGGATACCTCTCCCATCAATGTTTTTACCGATGCGTCTATCCTTATTCCTCTGGTAGAGGGGGTCCTGATGGTCGTCCAGGACGGGGTCACTCCCAGGGAGTATGTCCTGCGCGCCATCTCCCAGATAGAAAGGGAGAAGCTTCTTGGGATCTGCCTGAACATGATTTCCGCACCAGAGTCCCTTCAGGATTCTTATTACTACTACAGAGATTACGACAAAGAGGGGAAATAGCCGGAAGGATTTTCCAGGGGAGCTTTGAAAATCTACCCGGAGGGCGGCTTCCTGCGCCCGAACCCGGCTATGATAATCAGACCGAACCCCAGAAAGAAGAGGAGGACCGGTTCATAGATCCGGCCGGGCTGGGCATCCTTCTGTCTCAAGGACTCTGACATCTCATGGACGGATCCAGGAATGTACTCCTTGGATCTATCGGAAACATGGGTATCATTTTTAAAAGGCTGTAAACCGGTTTCCTGAAGGGAGACCTCAGGCCTATGTCGAGCATTTAAAATACCGGTTCTTCCATCCAGATCAGCGGTTCCCTTTCCGGATGAGGGGAAGAGGAACAGGCATAGGATCATAAGACAGGTCAGGATTTTTAACTTCATGATATCCAAGCCTCAAAACGTCATAAAAACAGAACAAAATAATTTGACAATTTTATAATCTTGATCACCATTATTATTTGACATATTATCATCTGTCCGTGTTTTACGCAAGTGAAAAAGAAAGATATTAGAAGATAATATGTTAATGGGTGATGAATTCCTGAATAATGAATTTTTTATTGGGAAATTTGAATAAAAGCGAATTCTAAACAGAAATTAGAGAAGGATCTAACCCTGAGAAGCCCTGGGAGAAGGCCTTTTTGGGAGGGGGGAAAAGTCCGGGGAAGTCCCGGGCTTTTCCCCTTCTGATTTTTTGATCTACTGCACGGCGTTCGCAAGATGCATGCCGCCGCAAATCCTTAAGAATTAGTTATGATGTTTCTCACAGCCTCATAAAAGCCTTGCGGCCCGATCCCCTGCGTTATAATCACGCGGTTCAAGACCGCGGCCTTGTCATATTCTCCGTCGGGTTTCCTGACCAGAAACGGAAGATCCGCTTCCAGCAGCATGGGAAGGTCGTTCTCCGCGTCTCCGACCGCAGCAAAGCAGACGTCGGGATTCAGGCCCCTGTAGAGATCCATGATCCGGCGCACGGCCTTCCCCTTGTCGCACCCTCCCATGACGTGATAAAAGCGTCCGCCTCGGGTTAAATTGAATCCGGCTTTCCGGATTTCCTGTTCGAGGCCGGTGATGATCTTGTCGCTTTGATCGGGAATCAGGAAAGGCTCATCAAATTCCCGCATCCGGGCGAGACGGGCCTCATCGGGAGAGAGGCCGGTCCGTTCCATGATCCGGTCTATGCTCATGGACGAGAATCGCTCGATCCGGGCGGAACACCTTTTAACTGCGGCATCGAGGGCCTTCAAGATGGCCGCGTGCGGAACGCCGATCCAAAGACTCCAGTAGTTCCCACCCTCCACAAATCCCTGCGGTTTTTCCCATGTCTCCCTGGGTAGAAAAACGCCCCCTCCGTTTTCAGAGACAAAGGGGTCGGAGTTGTCTAATTCCTTGCGGAGCCGTTCCATTTCAGCCCGGGTCTTGCTGGAGACAAAGATCACGGGGATCTGAAGTTTCCTGCACTGCCGGAGCGCTTCCAGGGATGGGCCGGGTTCATAGGTTTCGGCGGAAAGGAGGGTCCCGTCCAGGTCTGTGAAGATCACGATCCGAGGGCCGGGGCCGGCCGGTTTATATTTTTTGGAGCGTGTGGTTGACTGCCTCGTCCTCTTCAAAGGGTTCCTCCCATCGCTGGATCAGGTAGCCCTTGTACTCCTCGAACCGCAGGGCCTGCTCCTCGACCACCTGTTCGGCTTCTTCAGAGTCCATTTCCCAGGTGCGGTTGATAAAAGAGGCTACGCGGCCGAAGTAAAGAGGGATGGCCAGTTCCAGGAGACGGCGCCGGTTGTGGCCCCACTTGTGATAGGTGGAAGCCAGTTCATAAAGGGTCCGGACCCAGGTGTCGGTTCCAAACATGAATCGGTTGGGTGAAAGACGGGCAGCCTTGCGGATCATCTGGAAACATTCGGGTGTGAAGATCTTTTCGTAAAGCACGCCGAAGTTGCGGTATCCGGACTTGAAACGGCTGACCAGAAGTTCCTTGTCCACGTGGATGGGTTCGGGCTTGACGTTCCCGGGGGCGCCGAAGATCTCTGTGGGTGTGGAACCCTTGATTGGCTTCCAGTAGTGTTCATTCTTCTCCATGAGGGAAAAGAGGGTCCCGATGACCTGGAGAAACATGACCGCAAGGTGTGAGGCAGGGTCTTTGGCGTCATGGATCTTTACGCCGAGGTGTGCCTGGCAGATTTTGAACGGATTGATGACGGCGCTGGTGGTGATCCAGATATCGATCCCGAACCGGGCCACGTCCGTATCCCATACGTCCTGGGCCAGCAGGTAACGGAAACAAGACGGTGAAAAGGCAAAGTCCCCGCCGATGGGCTGGCGGATCCGCTTTCCGTACAGGGCTCGGGTCAGGTTGTAGGTGATGTTGTTGGTGATGGTCCCGTCATATTTGTAGCGTGTATAAATGGGAGTGACGAAGTCATAGCCGTGGTTCAGCACCGGATCCAGGAGGGATTTTACCCATTCCACAGTGATGCTTCTAAGGTCCGAATCCACCACCATACAGGACGCGGCATCGAGCCGGTCCGCGGCCTCGAAGATGGACCGCAGGGCCGTCCCTTTCCCGGCAGGACCCCGGTATACACTGACGATCTTTTCCTGCCAAGGCTGGATCTCGAACTCCCTGGCCATCTCCCGGGTATCGTCCGTGGACCCGCCGTCGGCTATCATGATCAGGGCTCTTTTGTCCCTGTAATGGTCCCGTATGCCGTGGGAGACCATCCGGATTACATGCTGGATGGTAGCTTCGTTGTTGTAGCAGGGAATGCCCACAAGAATGTCAACCCGGTCGATCTCTTCGATCCGCTTGACCGTGTAGGGCCGAAGTGATGTGTCAAACTTCATTTCTTGATACCGTTTATACCTTTGGTTTCAGAACGCCGGTTATACAGAGCAACAGAACTTTGCATACCTTTGTTGCTTCCTCGTCTCGTCGTTGCGGCGTACGATCAGTACGCCTCACTCCTCGACTTCGTCGCGCCTCGGTCTGCTTTGTTCTATCGCCCTATATGCGAATTTATTTATTACTCTATGTATAAAACCGGCGGATTGTTTGATCCGGTCTTATGGATTGTCCGTTCTTACCGCTTCAAGAATTCGTTCCGCAAAATCCGGAATAGCAGCAAAGACCCTGTTCCAGGCCGGGATCTGCGGCGGCCCCAGGGGGTCCTGAGTGATGATCTCGCCGGCCCTCCGGATGGCTTCAGTAAAGACCTCTACGGCAGTCCCCTCCTCGTGCCGGTCGTACTCCAGCCCATTGATGATGGCGTCTCCGTGATATCGGGCAATGGTATCCTGGGCGATACGGAGATAGGTCGCGCACAGGGTGTTGAAGAAGCCCGGTGTAAAAATAATTCCCTCGCCCGAGAGGGTCCTGAAGATATTCTTCGCAATATCGATGGCCATCTTGTTGAGGCCCTTTTCAGGGTCGGCCGGTGAAAGCCCCTGATGTTTGTGGTCATAATTCTCGCAGAGTTCGACCTGACAGATCCGCTTGACTGAACAGTTACGGTAGATCTCGGCCAATACCCCGACCTCCAGACCCCAGTCGGCGGGGATCCGGTTGATACGGGCCAGATCCGTCAGCATAGAGAACTCTCCAGCGAGAGGATAACGGAAACTGTCGTAATAATGAAGGATGTCCAGCCTCCCGACCGTCTTGATCAGGGCACGGATCAGAGGCGTGACAAATAGGCGCGTGACGCGGCCGTTCATTTTATGGGACACACGGCTGTAGAATCCCTTGCAGAATTCGAAGTCGAGATGGGGGGAGAGGACCGGGAATATGAGCCGTCCCAGGAGTTCCCTGGAATAGGTCAGGATGTCGCAATCGTGAAGGGCGATGATCTTGCTTCCTCCCTCCGCGATGATATACCCATAGGCCATCCATGCGCTTCTCCCTTTGCCGTCCTCTCCGGGAAATAGGCCGTACCCCTGCATGGTCTCGTACAGGGCCTGGATGTTCGGGCCGTTGTTCCAGATCACCCGGGTGGACTGGGGGAGTACGGAAAAAAAATTTCGGGCTTCTCGGAACTCATCTTGAGTTGCAGGACCGAGCGTAACCACGATTTCCCTGATATATTCGACTTTCGAGAGCTCACTTAAAATTTCTTTGAGCGCCTCTCCTTTAATTTCGGAAAAAAGAGAAGGAAGAACCAGGGTCACCCCTCTGGTTGTCGAAGCTTCCAGCAGCTTTGACTCCAGGCTCACCAAGTCGCTTTTGCCGAGGCGGTGGAAGGTCGCAACCGCTCCGGTCTGATAAAAATCGCTCATAGAAGATGTCCCTCGGTTTTGTCTCTCATGGTTAAGTATGAAAACAGAAAAACGATCTTCTGTCAAGGAACTTACATTAAAAATTCCTTTTCAATCAGGTCGGCAACCCCTTGGACATTGTCCATGGTAAAGACTGAGAACGGTGTTTTGGGAAACGATCCGTCCGTGACCAGGGCAAAGGGAGACATCCCCTTGATAAAGAAGGGTTCGGGGCGCCCTGCCCCGGTCCGGAAGATCTCGATTCTCGGAAGGTCTTCTCCTTTATACCCCTCAATCAATATCAAATCCACGTCACGAAAATAATCGAGAACCTCACGGAGGGGGAGTTCGTGCCTTTGTCGCCGGATCAGGGCCATCTGGTTGGGGGCATTGATGATCACCACGTCCGCTCCGGCCTTCCGCAGGCGGAATGAATCCTTGCCGGACTGATCAATATCGATGCGGTGGTGGGCATGTTTGACCACACCCACGCGGTAGCCGCGGCCCGTGAGGACCGGGATGAGTTTTTCCAGGAAAGTGGTTTTGCCCGTGCCGCTCCGGGCCACGATGGAAACAGCGGGGATCATAGAAGCTCCTTTTGATGGGCGGAAGGTATCTTAGGTGGATCGGCGGGCAATGTCAAGGGCAAGAGATCCTCTGGGTGTGCGGCAAAAATGCCTGTCCTCCGATCCCCCGATCAAGCTTGCCTTCCGACCCTCCGATCAAGTCGGAGGGCAAGCTTGATCGGGGGATCGGAGGACAGGCCTGATCGGGGGATCGGGGAATGACGCTCTTAGAGAAATATTTACCCATAAATTTGTCGCAGACACGATCCGCTTTTTAAATCCAGTTAGTTCAGAAAACCCCCTTGCACCGGAGAGCACACCTTGGCATAATGGCGACATGGATCTGCGTCGTCACAACAAGAAGAGCGGCGGCGTCACCTACCTGCCTGTGCCTGCCTGCGCCGCGAGCGCGGCAGACAGGCTATGGCAGACAGGTGAAACATGGACGCTTGTGGAATTCGATATGATGTCGTTTCTATGATGAGAACCTTAATAAGTTGCTGTCATCCTATGACAGATGTTGACGTCATCATTATCGGCGCAGGCGCTGCAGGGCTCATGTGCGCCATGGAAGCAGGCAAACGGGGGCGAAATGTCCTGTGTCTGGACCACGCAGACAGGGCCGCGAAGAAAATCCTTATTTCCGGCGGCGGGCATTGTAATTTTACCAACCTGAACATCTCTGCGGAACACTATCTATCCGGTAACGAACATTTCTGCAAGTCCGCCTTGGCGCGGTATACCCAGCACGACTTCATGGCACTGGTCCAACGACACGGCATACACTACCATGAAAAAACATCCGGGCAGCTCTTCTGCGATAAATCGGCAAGAGAGATTGTGACCATGTTACTGAAAGAATGCAAAGATGCCGGCGTCACCATCCGATTGGGATGCCGCATTCGAAGGATCAAAAAAGGCCGTTTCTTCCAGGTCCGATCCAGCCTCGGAGACTTCGAGTGCGAATCCCTGGTCGTGGCCGCCGGAGGGTTATCCTATCCCGGACTGGGCGCCTCGGACCTGGGGCACAGGATCGCCAGACAGTTTGGGTTAAATATGGTAGAACCGAGGCCCGGCCTGGCGCCGCTGATATTCAGCCGTGAGGATGCGGACCGCTTCAAAGGGTTCGCAGGCCTGTCCATGGATGTGATGGTGACATGCAACAAAAGGGAGGCCCGGGAAAGCCTCCTCTTCACACACCATGGGTTGAGCGGTCCGGCCATCCTGCAACTATCCTCTTACTGGAAATCAGGCGATACCCTGGTCATCGACCTTCTTCCGGGCCTCGATCTCTATGAGCATCTCGGAGAACAAAAGATCCTCAGGCCCAAGACCACTATCAAAACAATCCTGTCGGAACGCCTCCCTGCCCGACTTGCCCAGCGGATCTGTGATCTCTGGATTAAAAACCGGCCCATAAATCAGATTCCGGACAAGGAACTCAAGCATCTGTCCAATATCCTGCATCGATGGGAGGTCAAACCCAAAGGCACAGAAGGGTATGAAACCGCAGAAGTCACCCTGGGCGGCGTCGATACCCATGATCTCTCCTCTAAGACCATGGAGTCCAAAAAAGTCAAAGGCCTCTATTTTATAGGAGAGGTGACCGATGTCACAGGTGACCTCGGGGGTTTCAACCTGCAGTGGGCCTGGTCCTCAGGCTACTGTGCAGGGCAATTCGTTTAACCCTTGATTTCAAATCATCCCTTATTATAGTATCCCGGAGGTCACGGTTTTTCTATCGGATCTTTCAATGGGTGTCTGAATGGGCATGGCTTCGGTCATTCTTAAATCCGGGCGTGAAAAAGCCCTGCGCCGCCGCCATCCGTGGATCTTCTCCGGCGCCATTGCAGCGGTTGAAGGCTCGCCCAAATCCGGAGAAACCGTGGAAATCCTGGCTCAGGAACGCACCAGGCTTGCCCGGGGCGCCTATTCCCCCCGATCCCAGATCACGGTCCGCGTCTGGACGTTTAATCCGGATGAAGAGATAACGCCTGCTTTTTTCCGTGAACGGCTGAAGCGGGCCATCGCCTACCGGCGTACCCTGACAGAATCCAAAGACCTGACTGCGGTCCGGCTGGTCCACTCGGAATCCGACGGCCTGCCCGGGCTGATTGTGGACCGCTACGGCAATTTCCTGGTCTGCCAGTTCATGGCCGCAGGCTCAGAATACTGGAAGCAGGAGATCGTTGCCCAGATCAAGGATCTGATCCCCTGTGCAGGCATCTACGAGCGTTCGGATCTCGATGTCCGGGAGAAGGAAGGTCTGCCTCGATCCACAGGGGTCCTCGCAGGGGATGCGCCGCCCGACCTGATCGAGATTCAGGAGGGGGAGTGCCGCTTCCTGGTGGATATCCTGCACGGCCATAAAACAGGCTTTTACCTTGACCAGCGTGACAACCGCGCCTTGGCAGCCGAATATGCCAGGGGCAGGGAGGTCCTGAACGGATTCGCCTATACCGGAGGGTTCGGTGTATGCGCACTCAAGGGCGGCGCGGCCCGGGTGACCAATGTCGAGTCCTCCTCCGATGCCCTGACATTGGCCATGAGAAACGTCGAGCTGAATGGTCTGAATGCTGCTCAAGTTGAGAATGTAGCCGGGGACGTGTTCCAGGTCCTGCGGCAATACCGCGATTCACGCCGTGAGTTCGATCTCATCGTCCTGGACCCGCCGAAGTTTGCCGAGTCCCTAAGCCAGATCGAGCGCGCAGGCCGCGGATACAAGGACATCAACCTGCTGGCATTCAAACTGCTAAGACCAAACGGCGTGCTCTTCACCTTCTCCTGCTCAGGACTCTTGGCGCCGGATCTGTTCCAGAAGATTGTGGCCGGAGCGGCATTGGACGCAGGGCGGGAGGCCCAGATTATCCAAAGGCTCACCCAGGCTCCCGACCACCCCACGCTGCTCAGTTTCCCGGAAGGAAGCTACCTCAAGGGCCTGGTCTGCAGGGCGTTATAAAGTGCGGCCCGATTTTGTGCTTGCTGTCTTCATTCCCGAAACTCTATCGAATCAATAAAAGGATTCAATAGCCGCACATGCGAGCCACACGCCCATTTACTGCTGTTTCCCAGTGGGGCAGATACGCATTCATCATACTCTTAAATAGTTTTCCATGGTTAGGTACACGGAGATGAAGAAGTTCATGGACGATAACAACCTCCTGGAAAGCTCTATCTTCCTTCAATAGATCTGTGCTGAAGCAGATCCGCCCACCCGTCGAGCAGGAAGCCCACTTTTTTGTCATACGCTGGATTTGAACACGATTCGGATGCACACCGATTCGAGTTGCCCACTTCCCCACATTCTCTTTCAAAGCCGTAGCCTTGTTGAAACTCGTCTTTCTGGACATCTTCATTTCCTCGGAAGTTTGAGGATTCGATCAGCCAAATCCACCATCCGCTCCTTACCGACCGCCGGCAGGAGAATCTTATAAAGTTCTGCCTTCAGGCGACGCCGGTCTGCGGCATTATAGGCATGGTATGGGAATCGCTTCAAGGCATCGTCGATCAGGGGAGCCGCTTGCTCAGGTTGCTTTGCACCCACCTGTTTTAATATCCACAAAATCGTGAAGGTGTTCATGTCAAGACCGCTCTTCTCAGATTCCCTTCGCGATTGCAAATATTCGTTCAGCAACGATTCAAGCTGCCTGAGAGCAGCCTGGGTTTCGATCTGTCGGTCGTCGTAGGCTTCCAGAATGGCCTCTGCGCGCTCCCCGATCGGAACTAAAAAGGGTTGCTCCTCCCCCTGGTCGATGACCGTCTGGATCAAGCCTTTTCCGAGATTGATGATCTTGGAGGAGGTGGACGATTTCGAGCTTTTCAAGACATCCAGCGTTTTTTCATCGATCTTCACCAGCGGCATCGTGTTTGTAAGCCCATAGGCCGTCACGCTCTCACGAACCAGCGACTCCGTCTTTTTTGCAATATCCGCACAAGGGACAATATATTTGCCGAAAGCATTTCGAACAATCTGGTGGAGAATCGAAAGATTTCGGTAGTTGTCCAGATAGTCGCGGAGAAAAACATCCGGCGAAATGATCTCATAAAGCACTTCGAGTTCCTTGAAGAATTTGAAGAAGGCTTCCCGTTTATCCTTATCGTCAAAAGCGTCAATGGCTCGCTCGACGGCTTTGTCGTCAATAGATCCTTGGCAAAGTTTGAGATAGGCAGACGCTTGTTCTGTCATAAGGGTCTTGAAGCGTCCCTTGAGAACTTCGATGTTCT
>MNYV01000103.1 GCA_001873285.1 Nitrospirae bacterium CG2_30_53_67 | reverse complement strand
AGAACAGGATTGCTGGTCTCCGGGTACCGCCATGATACCGGCGCGCATCCGGAATCGGCAAAGCGGCTGACGGTGGTCGAGGATCTGTTTCATAATACGGATCTGCATCCGCATCTCATGAGACTTCAACCGAGAAAGGCTGAGATCGAAGAGCTCTCGGAGGTCCATGATCGGTTGTATATCCTGCAGGTCCAGGAGGCCTCGGCCTCGGGAATCCGTGCGCTCGACCCCGATACGTTTATCTCTCCGGAATCCTATGAAGAGGCCCGCCTCGCCGCCGGCGGTCTCCTGGCCGCGGTGGATGCGGTGATCAAAGGTGAAGTGAACAATGCGTTTTGCGCGGTCCGCCCTCCGGGACATCATGCAGAGCGAGATCATGCCATGGGGTTCTGCCTGTTCAACAATGTGGCCGTGGCCGCCCGGTATGCACAGATGAAACATGGTCTGGAAAAAATTTTAATCGTTGACTGGGATGTGCATCACGGGAACGGGACACAGAGCGCTTTTTATAACGATCCCTCGGTTCTTTATTTCAGCATCCACCAGTATCCCCATTATCCCGGGACCGGGAGCCGGAATCAAACAGGAGAAGGGGAGGGAGCCGGTTTTACGCTCAATCATCCTCTACCGGCCGGAAGCGGAGACCGGGAATATCTGGAGGCCATTGAAAAAGTCCTGATCCCTGCGGCTTCCGACTTTGCCCCTGATCTGATCCTGATATCCGCAGGCTTTGATGCCCACAAGGATGACCCCCTCGCAGGAATGCAGGTAACCGAAAAGGGTTTCAGCGGGATGACGGAAAGCCTGGTCCGCCTTGCCGAAAGGCATGCCCATGGCCGGATCGTCTCCGCTCTGGAAGGGGGGTATGACCTTTCAGCCCTTAAAAGATCGGTCAGGGCCCACCTCTCGGCCCTGATCGGACAAAAAAATCGGTAGATCCCTGGAAAACTCTGAGAATTATCTCCTTTAAAATCAAAGTGTTATAATAATAATGATCTTTTTCTCATTTTTTTCGCGACTTTTTGGTTTAAAAGGTTACTAATCATATAGAAACAAGGTACGAGAGTACCCCTGGGGAAAGGAAAAAAAAGCAATCCCCCTTGCTTAACACCGATCCCCATCCCCCTTTAAAGCCCGCTTCGGCGGGCTTTTTTTTGTCATTTGCATGGATGATAGGATAAATGTTATTGTAGCGCGGTTATGATTTCCCTGTTTGCAAGAGGTGATGCAGATGGCGCAGGACCGTTTGGACCCCTCTTTTGTCGCGGACATGATGCTGGGAAAATTGGCCCGATGGATGCGGGTTCTGGGATACGACGTCTGGTATAAAAATCCCGTGAATGACGGGACCCTTCTTGCCTGGGCGCGGGAATGGCATCGGGTCCTGCTTACACGGGATACCCGTTTGGTCCGGCGCAGAGGGGTGGGTGAGCACATGCTGATCCTTGCCGATGATCCCATGGATCAGATCAAGGAGGTGATGCAGACCTATCCATTCGATCCGGAACAAGTCCTGAGCCGGTGTGTCCGGTGCAATACACGGCTGGTAAGCGCTGAAAAAAAAGATCTCAAAGACCATGTCCCTGAATATATCTGCCTCACGGAGTCGAAGTTCGGCCGGTGTCTTACGTGCGGGCGGGTTTACTGGCAGGGGACCCACTACCGGCATATGGTCAGGACCTTGAGGGAGATGTTAAAAACATAAGGGGCCCAGGGGCCCAGGGGTCAAGGGTTACGCTTCGCGTGCACCGCTTTTCTCTATTTTTGTCGTTAGATCCCGGCATCTCCTTGAATCTATTTTTGCCGGGCCGGGACCGTCTGCGACGGCTATTACACTAAGGCATCTTGGGTTCCAGTGTTTCTCCCTGGAGATTTTGCTTGCGTTCTTGTACTCGGTTTACCGGTATCAGTATTTCCCTTGAACCCTTGAACCCTTGAACCCTTATTGTAGAAGAACCTGATTTATTATGGAGGTAGATGTTGGTCGATCCGTTGAAGAGGCTGAAATATTCCTTACTGACTCTGCTGTGCATTATATTCCTGGGGTCCTCCGGATATATGATTTTAGAAGGGTGGCCGCTGGTCGATTCCATATACATGACCGTGATTACGCTCTCCACCATCGGTTTCCAGGAGGTTCATCAGATGAACGGGACCGGGAGGATCTTTACGATCTTCCTGATTATCTGCGGTGTGGGAACCACGGCCTATGCTCTCAAAAACGCAATAGAAATCATCCTGGAAGGAGAGATCCGGGATATCTTCGGGAGGAAAAAAGTGAACGAGAAGATCAAGAAGCTGACCGGGCATTATATGATCTGCGGATACGGCCGTATGGGGAAACATATCTGTGCGGAGTTTGCCATGGCCGGGCGCCCCTTCGTCGTGATCGAGAAAAACCCTGAGGTGGTCACTGAAATACAGGATAAGGGCTATATGGTCATCCAGGGGGATGCAACCAATGACGAGGTTTTGTTTTCTGCGGGGATCGAACGGGCCCATGGGCTGATATCCGTTCTGAATACGGATGCGGAAAACCTGTTTCTTGTGCTCTCCGCTCGAGGGTTGAATCCAAAACTGAAGATCATCGCCCGGGCCGGAGAAGAAGGATCGGAGAAGAAACTGAAGAGGTCGGGCGCCGACATCGTAGTCTCTCCTTATGTGATCGGCGCCATGAAGATAGCTCAGAGCGTCTTTCATCCCCACATTACGAGCTTTCTGGATACGGCGGTGAGCAGCAGCGCCAACATGGATTTTCGTCTGGATTCCGTTCAGGTTGCCCAAGGATCGGTCTACAACGGAGTCCCCATCGGCCGGTCTAAAATCCGGGAGGAACTCGGTGTGCTGATTGTGGCGATCCAGAAGGAAGATGGCCGGCTGATTACGAATTTGACCCCGGAGACCATCCTGCGCACCGGCGACCGCCTGATCTGCGTAGGGAAACCGGCACAGATGGCGGAGCTTTCAAAACTGGCTATGTCGGAGCTCCGGTCATAGCATTTTATATGTGAGAGCTCAATAGCGAAGGCGGCTCGTCCAGTAAAATCCTCCCGCTCCGAACAGGGCATTCACCATCCAGGCGGCTAAAAGCGGGGGAAGATACCCCGCGTGCCCCAAAGAAAGCCCCACGGAAAAGACCATCCAGCAGATAAATCCGATCCCCAGGGAAAGCCCGATGCTCATCCCTGCCCCGCCGCTCCTATTGACCTGCAGCGCGAACGGCACACCGAGCAGGGCCATGATCAGACTGATCACAGGATAGGCGGTCTTGGCATAAAGGTCGACTTCATAGGATGCGGACGGATAACCATTTCGCTTGAGGATCCGAATATAGTCCCGAAGTTCGGCATATCTCATAGCGGCGGGCAATTTTTCCACGTGGATCATATCCTCGAGGGGGACCGTAAGCGGGAAGGGGCCCTGGAAATGACGTTCCTGCTCCAGGGTCCCTGATCCGGTGAACCTCCATTCGGTTCCGTCCCTAGTGGTCCACCGGTGTCCGTCCCAGGAGACCTTGTCCGCATCCATCCGTGTGACGAGGTCAAAATCCTTGTTGAAAACATAAAGAGTGATATTGTTTAAAATCCCCTTTCCCGGGTCCACCTTGAGAATATTGCAGAAGGTGTTCTCGCCGGTATGGAACCAGATCCGGTTGTTCTTCAGGGCTAGGATGGGCGCCCTCTTTTTCAAGGCCACGTCATCGAGATAGTTCGATTTCCGGTTTGCATAAGGAACAAGCCATTCCCCGTCAACCATGGATAAAAAGGCGAGCAGCAGGATCACGGAAAAGACCGGAAGGAGAAGAGGGATAAGACCCGTCCCGCACGAGCGCAATGCCGTGATCTCGTTGTTCCTCGAAAGAAAACCGAGGGTGAAGAGGGTTGATAGAAGGACCACCACGGGAAGGACCTCGTAGAAGATGACGGGGAGTTTCAACAGAATTAAGGTTGCAATCAGTGAGGGATCGGCCTTGAATTCGATAAACTCATCAATTTTGCCGAGGAAGTGGGCCAGTAAGTAGATGATGGCCACGGCAGAAAAACATAACAAAAATATTTTTATAAACTCTCTTCCAATATATCGTGAAAGGATTTTCATTCCGCTCTTTTCCTTATGGTTGTATTATCAAAGCCGCACCACAGAGGACACAGAGAAAAAAAACCTTTTTACCGCTAATGAACACGAATCTGCACAAAGAAACGGCTGTTGTTTATTTGTGTCAATTCGTGGCTGAATAGTTTTTTGGCGCCTTTGTGCCTTGGTGGCGAAAAAGGCTTTTCTCTGTGCACTGGTTTCATCTCTTGTCCTTTCTCAGATGCCGAAAATCCGCCGTATTTTTTCCCTGATCCGGGAGATGCGGCTGTCCTCCCCGCTTCGTCCAGCCGGGATCTTTTGAGAAGTTTTCAGGAGGAGATAGACTCCTAACGTTCCGAAGACCATATTGGGAATCCATGCAGCCAGGATCGGATGGATAAACCCTTCGGACCCGAGCTTTCGTCCGGCCCCGATCAGGATGTAATACAG
>MNYV01000102.1 GCA_001873285.1 Nitrospirae bacterium CG2_30_53_67 | reverse complement strand
AGTTTCTTTGGCAGCCTGAAAACAGAACGGGTATTTTTCACAAATTACAATACCAGGAACGAAGCCAGGACAGACATCGTTGACTACATCGAGATGTTCTATAATAGTAAACGGCGTCATTCTTATCTTGGATATCTGAGTCCCAGGGAGTACGAGCGTATGTGGCTTTTAAGAAAGGCCGCTTAAATAAGTGTCCATTTTTACTTGACCACCTCAGGGCCGCTTAAAGTAAAGATAGGGGATAGATCAACTTCAAGAAGTTTTTGACGAGTTGAAAATGCCTGTAAAATACGATATATTAAGGTTCTCATAATAGAAACGACATCATATCGAAAATCCCTCCCTCGATAAACCCATTCGAGGGCAGGCTCCAACCTCCCTTTGTCAAAGGGAGGAATTTCCCCTTCTTTGGAAAAGAGGGGTAGGGGGAGATTTCATGAACCATGTCTATTCTATTTCGAGACTATTAATAAATGGGAATATGGCGTTTATCTATTACCTCTAATCCTTCATTCAGGTTTGGGATTGATCAATGAAAAAAGTATTGGGAATCGTCGGCAGTCCTCGGAAACATGGCAATACACACATTCTTGTTTCACAAATTCTGTCCGGGGCCAAGCTTCATGGAGCGGCAACGGATCTGCTTTTCCTGAAAGACTTGCGGATCCAGGAGTGTGATGGATGTCATCGTTGCTGGAAAGGAAAGAGATGCAGCAAGAAGGATGATATGAATGAAATTTATCCTAAAATCATTGAAAGCGATGTGCTTGTTTTTGGAACACCCGTATATTGGTACGGTCCAACGGGTCTCATGAAATGTTTCATGGATAGATTCGTCTATTTCAATTGTCCCGAGAATAGAAAGGGGATCAAGGGCAAATCGGCAGTCTTGGCTGTGCCGTTCGAAGATAAAAAATACGAAACAGCCGATCTCCTGGTTCAATTCTTTGAGAGGAGTCTCGATTACCTTGAAATGAAAATCGTCGGGAAAGTCCTGGTTTCAGGTGTGGCCAAACAAGAATGATCAAACTGACACGAAACGCCATGCAGGAGAGAATACAAATATGAAAGATGTTGTCTGTGGAATGAAGGTCACAAGTGATTCCAAATATCATCATGAACATGCCGGGGAACATTTTTACTTTTGCTGTGAACACTGCCTGCACAAGTTCAAGGAGAACCCGGAGCCATATCTGGAACAAGAACCGGCGGCGCCTGAAAAGAAGGGAGAGAGGAGAGCCGTTTACACCTGCCCCATGCATCCTGAGATCCGGGAATCCTCTCCGGGCGACTGTCCGAAGTGCGGCATGGCGCTGGAGCCGAGAATGGTCCCAACGGAAGAAGAAAACCCGGAGCTTCTCGACATGACCCGGCGATTCTGGGTGAGTGCGATCCTGTCGGCGCCGTTATTTCTGCTTGCCATGACGGCGGATCTTTGGCCCTCACTGCTGCCGGAAGGACTCTCCATGCGTATGGTTCAATGGATGGAGTTTGCATTGGCTTCGCCGGTCGTGCTCTGGGGGGGCCGGCCGTTTTTCGTTCGAGGCTGGAAGTCGGTTCTGACATGGAATCTGAATATGTTCACCCTGATTGGTCTCGGTGTCTCGGTGGCCTGGATTTACAGCGTGGTTGCGCTCTTCTTTCCGCATATCTTTCCGCCCGTCATGCAGATGCAAG
The DNA here is from genome assembly GCA_001873285.1 of Nitrospirae bacterium CG2_30_53_67. Classification (NCBI taxonomy): domain Bacteria; kingdom Pseudomonadati; phylum Nitrospirota; species Nitrospirae bacterium CG2_30_53_67. The sequence goes on along the minus strand of MNYV01000102.1, from coordinate 4,669 downwards.
GCGGCGCCGTGGATGTCTATTTCGAAGCGGCGGCCATGATCACCGCTTTGGTGCTCCTGGGGCAGGTGCTCGAACTGCGCGCCCGTTCACGCACCAACGCCGCGATGCGGTTGTTACTGGGCCTGGCGCCGAATACCGCCCGCATCATCCATGATGACGGCAGGGAAGAGGAGATCCCGCTGAAGGAGGTCCAGCCGGGCGATAGGCTTCACGTGCGGCCCGGTGAGAAGATACCGGTGGACGGCACCGTGCTTGACGGCGCAAGCCATGTGGATGAATCCATGGTTACCGGCGAGCCTATGGCAGTAACAAAAATCTCCGGGGACAGGCTGATCGGCGCGACGATCAACGGTACGGGAAGCCTGGTGATGCGGGCGGAGAAGGTCGGCGCCGATACCCTGTTGTCACGGATTGTCAACATGGTTGCCGAGGCACAGCGCTCACGAGCCCCCATCCAGAAATTGGCCGACGTGGTCTCGGGATACTTTGTTCCGGCTGTGATCATCATCGCCGTCTTGACCTTCCTGATTTGGGGCCTGTGGGGACCGGAACCCAGACTGGCCCATGCCGTCGTCAATGCCGTGGCCGTTATGATCATCGCCTGCCCTTGCGCGCTCGGACTGGCAACGCCCATATCCATTATGGTGGGTACGGGCAGGGGCGCCATGGCCGGTGTATTGATCAGGAATGCCGAAGCCTTGGAGATCATGGAAAAGGTGGATACCCTGGTCGTGGATAAAACCGGAACCCTGACCCAGGGAAAACCGGAACTGGTCATCGTAAAAACAGTTGCCGGCGCTGATGAAGAGCGGGCGCTCCGGTTGGCCGCCAGCCTTGAGCAGGGGAGCGAACACCCGCTTGCAGAGGCGATCGTACGGGGCGCTCGAAACAAGGGCATGGAGCTCACTCAGGTCAACAACTTCCAGTCGGTGACCGGAAAGGGCGTCACAGGCGACATCCAAGGGCACAAGGTCGCTCTGGGCAACATCAAGCTCCTGGAAAGCCTCGGTATTCGTGCAGGCGATCTTTCAAAACAGGCCGACGACCTTCGGGCTGAAGGTCATACTGTCATGTTCGTCAGTATCGACGATAAGGCTGCCGGTCTGCTCAGTGTCTCCGACCCGATCAAGGACTCCACCCCTGATGCCATACGAGCCTTGCATTCCCAAGGGATCAGGATCGTCATGCTCACGGGCGACAACCGCAGGACAGCCGAAGCCGTTGCACGCAAGCTGGGGATTGATCAGGTCCAGGCTGAAGTGTTGCCGGAACAAAAAGCGGAGGTGGTCAAGAAACTTCAGGCTGAAGGACGGGTGGTGGCCATGGCCGGCGACGGCATCAACGATGCGCCGGCGCTGGCGCAGGCGGATGTCGGCATCGCCATGGGCACAGGCACGGACGTGGCCATGGAAAGCGCCGGCGTCACCCTGATCAAGGGCGACCTTCGAGGCATTGTGCGCGCAAGACTTCTCAGCCGTGCGACCATGCGCAACATCCGTCAGAATCTCTTCTTCGCCTTTATCTATAATTCGGTCGGCGTGCCGGTGGCTGCCGGTCTGCTATATCCGGCTTTCGGATGGCTGCTCTCTCCCATTATTGCGGCGGCGGCCATGAGTTTCAGCTCCGTGTCGGTCATCAGCAACGCCCTCAGGCTCAGGAAAGCGCCGTTATGAAATCCGGCGGGGCACGATATGGTTCCCAAAGCAAGTATGGTCATACCAACCTATATCAGTAAAATTGACGGCAAGTGGAAACAGGTCCATCATCATGGGTCGATTGATGATCCGAGACTGTTGGCTCAGTATCAGTCAGCCGTGCTTCGCGGCCACATATGAAATATAAAATACTAGCTATCATTACGATAGCGGTTTTATCGGGATGTGCATCCGTATCCTTTCATTCGGTTATGTCTCAGTTCATAAAGGAAGGGGCGTTTTTCAATGTCTCCAGACCCTGTTGCACGGAGACATCCCGGATCAGATAAACGGCCATGCACAATCGCTGGACGGAGACATCCAGATTTTCCCAGCCCCTTAAAAGAAAACCCACGTTGCCGAACTGGCCGGGAATATTTTCCGGAGGGTCAGGGACGTTCCTGTCGTCCATCAGGTAGACCTTGTCTTGAATGGGGGAGCCTTTTTGAATATCCAGCCTGACTAATATTTTCCCGTAGGCGCTGGACAGAACGAAATATTTGTCACCGGAGGCATTGAATCGTTTCTTCTCTTCCGTCACCCTTCCGTTGATGACGAGCCCGTCCTGGAACGAGTTACTGAAAAGGCTGGCTTGAGGCAGCGACGGATCGTCGTTGCCGTCCATGGTCATCAGGGTAGCCATATCCGAAAGGAACCATCCGGGTCTGAAGGGGACATCAATGGAGGTGTTCACAAAAAAGGCATTGGCGTAATGGACATAATCAATGGTAATGTCGGGGGTGCGAAATTTCCAGAGGACGCGGACCCTGTTCTCTGTTCTTCGGATGACCCGGACGGGTCCGTCCTTGACAGCCGCCAGCCGGGAGGTGTAGTCATCCTGGGTTCTCAGGAATTCAAATTGGTGGAAGAGCTTCCCTTTATGTCTGATTTTCATGGTATCTGAAAAATTTTTGCTATATTGATGACTCACCTCATCTTTCTGAAGGAGGGTGTCCACGAGAAAGGGTTTCTTCTTTGAAAACGCGATCCGGTAGACATTGGATTCGACAGAGTCATCTGCAGGGTTGTAGGAAACATAATCATGATCGGCAACCTCCGGGGGGCGCCCCTTGAAAGACCAATGCATAGACCCACCCGTGCCGGCCGGTGCCGGGGTCTGTCATCTCGATGCCCGTGGCTCCTTCGATCCGCGCCACATCAGGGATTGACTCTATTTTCTCACCGATATCCGAAGACATGAACACGCACTCGTCGTTTTCGTCCAGGGGTTGGCGTTTCTCAAATGTCTTGCCCTCCTGGTCAACTGGGATTTCGAACCGTCCTTTTTTATCACGGCGATCGATCTGGAAGGGGATCGGTTTGATTTGTGCCCCATGGGCTGCATACAGGGAAATCCGTCCTATGGGAACATCATGAAGAGACGGAAGGTCTTTTCCTCTGAGGACAATAGGATAATACGGAGAAGAAATGGGATAGGTGATAGAAGCATGGGCTTCCATGATCGGGGGTTCAGAAGATGCAGCGCTTGGCACAATAACCATAACCAGGAAACTGAATTGCATGGCGCGAAGAAAAGCGCCACTGAACATGAAGAACCGCTGCATAATTTTTCCTGAGATGATCTCTTTAAATCCGTATCCCCTAATATATAGAGAATTCCATTGAAGTTGACAAGAGAATCTTTGGGTTCAACCTCCTGAGATCACGGGAGCAGGGACGCTCTGCCCGGTTCTCATCAGACCGAAAAAGGCTTGTTTGAAAAAAGGCTTGACTTTTATCTGCACCGGTCATAAGATATATCCAAATTTGAATATGTATAAACCTTCAGGGCAGGGTGAAAATCCCGATCGGCGGTATAGCCCGCGACTCCTCGTGTAAACATGGGGACTGATCCGGTGAGACTCCGGGGCCGACAGTGACAGTCTGGATGGAAGAAGGCTTGCACAGTTATGTGTGAAATGAATGCCCGGAGTGTTTATACGCTTCGGGTTTTTTATTTGGACGGTTTTGCAGGAAGTTCATCTGTAATATCATGCGTTTGAGGAAAAATATTCATCTATATGATTTAAACGAGTTTATCAATGAATGACACGGATTACATGAAAATGGCTTTGCATCTGGCCCAACAGGGTAGAGGGCGCACATCGCCGAATCCCATGGTCGGCGCGGTCGTGGTCAAGGATGGGGCCGTTGCCGGAATGGGCTACCACCAGAAGGCCGGGACACCTCATGCTGAGATTCACGCCCTGAATGAGGCCGGCATGGCCGCGCAGGGGAGCACGCTGTATGTGACCCTGGAGCCGTGCTGCCACCGGGGGCGGACCCTTCCATGCGTGGATTTCATCATCCGAAGCCGGGTGGCCCGTGTGGTGGCCGCCATGCAGGACCCGAATCCGCTGGTCAACGGCAGGGGAATCCGGATGCTCAGGGACGCCGGAATTAAGGTGGACGTCGGGATACTGGAGAACGAGGCGCGAAAATTAAACGAGTTTTTCATCAAATACATCACGAAGAAGATCCCCTTTGTGATCCTCAAGGCGGCGGTCTCCCTGGATGGAAGGATTGCGACCCGGACCGGAGACTCCAGGTGGATCACCGGAGAAGCCGCACGGGAACGAGCGCATGAAATCCGGGACACCGTGGATGCGGTCCTGGTCGGCGTCAACACGGTCATCACGGATAATCCGAGCCTGACGACCCGGCTCGCCGGACGCCAGGGCAGGGACCCGATCCGAATCATCCTGGATACCCACTTGAGGACCCCGCTCGATGCCCGGGTGATCGTAAATGATTCCCCTGCCAAGACCTTCATCTTTGCAGGAGGGGACGTAGCTCGGGAGAGGATTAAGGCCTATCAGGAACGAAACGTCACGGTCCTGGTCGCGAAAAAGGGGATGCACAGGATCGAGTTCGTCCAGATCCTGGAAGACCTCGGAGTGATGGAGGTCAGCAGTCTCATGATCGAAGGAGGGGCCGAGGTCCATGCCTCGGCGCTCAAGTCCGGGATTGTGGAC
>MNYV01000101.1 GCA_001873285.1 Nitrospirae bacterium CG2_30_53_67 | reverse complement strand
GAGCGAGGCGCAAAAAGGGTAATGCTCCTTCCCGTGAGCGTCCCATCCCATTCCCCTCTCATGGAACCGGTCTGCCCGCGTTTGAAAGAGGCCATGGAAGGAATCCCCATCAGGGATCTCTCGGTTCCGCTCGTGAACAACGTGGAGGGCAAGACGATCCGCACGGCGGAGGAGATCAGGGAGGAATTGATCAAGCAGCTTGTATCTCTCTTGCGGTGGGAACAGAGTATCCGGGAGATGGCGTCCCTCGGGGTGAAGACCTTCATTGAACTTGGACCCGGTAAAGTGCTCGGCAACTTGATCAGCAGGATCCAGCCCGGCGCCCGGATCATCAACCTTGAAGATTCGGAAGGTCTCAAAGCGATTCAGCAGGCTGCAAAGGAGGGGGAGGGATGATGACTCTTCAAGGCAGGGCGGCCCTGATTACGGGTTCCGCCCAAGGCATCGGCAAGACCATCGCCTTCATGCTGGCCAGGCATGGTGCGGACTGTCTGATTTCGGATATCAACCTGGATGCGGCTGAAAAGACGGCAGGAGAGATTCGGGCCATCGGCCGGAAATCCGTTGCCGTCAAGGCCGATGTGTCCGATGCAAAAGACGCGGCCGCGATGGTTCAAAAGGGGATGGATGAATTCAAAAGGATTGATATCCTGGTGAACAACGCCGGCATCACAAGGGACGGGCTCATCATGCGCATGAAGGATGAAGACTGGGACCAGGTGCTCAAGGTCAATCTGAAGGGGGCCTTTCTCTGCATCCGTGCGGTGTCCAGGCCCATGATGAAACAGCGGAGCGGCCGGATCGTAAACATTGCATCGATCGTCGGGGTCATGGGGAACGCCGGACAGTCCAATTATGCAGCCTCCAAGGCAGGTCTGATCGGTCTGACCAAAACCGTGGCCAGGGAACTGGCCGGGAGGGGGATCACCTGCAATGCCGTTGCCCCTGGATTTATAGACACGGCCATGACGCAGGTCCTCGCTGTGGATGTGAAGAAGAACCTTTTATCGCAGATCCCCATGGGGAGGCTCGGCTCGGTCGAGGATGTGGCCCATGCGGTCAGGTTCCTGTCTTCGGAGGAAGCGGCGTATATCACCGGGCAGGTTATTCATGTGAACGGAGGGATGTACATGTAAGGCAAATACGGATCATCTCCAAAAGAGTGGGTGAAAACGTCAGGGGTCAAGGGGTCAAGGATTCCAGGGGTCAAGTGAAGAGCTAAAAACATAAGGGGCCGAGGGTCCTAGGGTTCAAGGGTTCCCTAGTGTTTTTCTCTGGCGATTTTGCTTGCGTTCAAGTATTTCACTTGACCCCTTGAACCCTGGAATCCTCGAACCCTTTTTACCCACTAAATGGGAGAAGAACCGCAAATAGTAGATACGAATATCGAAATCCTAAACAAATTTAAATAGGAGGAAAAAAAGAATGGAAGAGAAAGTCAAGAAGATTATTGCAGAGCAGTTGGATGTGGATATCGCGCAAGTCAAGCCGGAAGCCTCTTTTGTGGATGATCTGGGAGCGGATTCCCTGGATACCGTGGAGCTGGTCATGGCCCTGGAAGAAGAGTTCGGGATTGAGATCCCTGACGAAGAGGCGGAGAAAATCACCACGGTACAGCATGCCATTGATTATATCCGTGACCGGTCCTGATCCGGTGATGATATTCCGAATGTCGGTAGGGAACGCATGGGAGATTCTTCCTTTGATTTTTACCGCCGGCCGGTGTCTCACCCTGTGGATGAACAGGGCCGATGAGGAGTTCGTGAAAGGTTACAGAAAAAATCCTTATCGTCCGGAGATTCCCGGCAGCGTGCGGCAGGGAATCTGAATGGATGATACTTCGGGGAGTGTTATGAGAAGGGTTGTCATTACAGGGATGGGCGTGGTCACGCCGGTAGGCAATGACCTCGAGACCACGTGGGATGGGCTGATCAACGGCCGATCCGGGATCACCCGTATCACCCGGTTTGATGCGTCCGAGTATCCTTCTCAAATCGCCGGGGAGGTCAAGGGATTTGATCCGGACCTCTATATAGACAAGAAGGATCAGAAGAAAATGGACTCCTTCATCCAGTATGCCATGGCCGCCGGCCAGATGGCCATGGAGGACTCAGGCCTCGTGGTGGACGCCTCCAATACCGAACGCGTCGGGGTGATTGTCGGCGCGGGGATAGGAGGGCTTCAGGCCATTGAGAAATACCATAAGACCCTCTTGGAACGCGGCCCCAGGAAGGTCTCGCCTTTTTTTGTTCCCATGGTTCTGATCAATCTGGCTTCAGGTCAGATCGCCATCCGTTACGGACTGAGAGGCCCCAACACGTCCATCGTCACGGCCTGCGCCACCGGAACCCATTCCATCGGGGATGCCTTCCGGCTGATCCAGAGGAATGATGCCGATGCCATGATCGCCGGCGGGACCGAATCGACCATCTGTCCCCTGGCACTTGCCGGATTCTCCGCCATGAGGGCGCTTTCCACCCGGAACCATGAGCCGGAAAAGGCCAGCCGCCCCTTCGATGCGGAGCGGGACGGTTTCGTGATCGGAGAAGGGGCCGGCGTGGTGGTATTGGAGGAACTGGAACTGGCCAGGAAGCGCGGCGCAAAAATTTATGCGGAGGTCGTCGGGTACGGACTGACCTCGGATGCCTATCACATCACATCTCCTGCGCCGGGAGGAGAGGGCGCCTCCCGCTGTATGGCCATGGCCCTGAAAGACGCCGGGATGAATCCCGATGAGATAGACTATATCAATGCGCACGGGACCTCTACGAAATTTAACGACGAGAACGAGACCCTGGCCATCAAGAAGGTCTTTGGAGGCCGCTCGATGCATCTTGCCGTCAGCTCCACCAAGTCCATGACCGGTCATCTTCTGGGAGCGGCGGGCGGGATCGAGACCGTTTTCATGGCCATGACCCTTCTGCATGGGATCATTCCTCCCACGATCAACTATGAAGCGCCGGATCCGGCCTGTGATCTCGATTATGTCCCTAATCAGGCGCGCCGGGTTCCGGTCCGGGCGGCCCTCAGCAATTCATTGGGGTTTGGAGGAACCAATGCCACACTGGTTCTCCGAAGGTATGAATGAGGAAGTGTCCGCAGACAAGGAGCCGTATCCAGTGACGTTTCATCCCGATGAATTGGAAACACCCGGTCCCGCACAGCTTCTCGGGGCCGAGAGGCCGGGGTGTAACGGTGTTGAGGCATTGCATGAATCCTGAAGTTTATGGTTTATCCCCGCTGGAGGAGAAACTTGGATATACCTTCCAAGATCAAACCCTCCTCATCAACGCCCTGACCCATAAGTCTTTTGCCAATGAAAATCCCGGGCTGCGGCGGGAGGATAACGAACGATTGGAGTTTGTGGGGGACGCCGTATTAAGCCTGATCATCAGCCACTATCTTTACAAGAAATACCAGGAACTGAACGAGGGGGCGCTCTCGAAAATTCGGGCCAACCTCGTCAATGAAAACGGCCTGGCCTCCATTGCCGCTAAAATCGGCCTTGGGACCTATCTTTTCCTCGGCAAAGGGGAAGAGGGGACCGGAGGACGGGAGAAGGTGTCGCTCATCTCCGATGCCCTGGAAGCGGTGATTGCCGGAATTTACCTGGACCGCGGGATGCGGTCTGCCACGCAGGTGGTTCTGGCGCACTTCAAGGATATGATAGAGGAGGCCGTGGAACAAAAACATCCTTTTGATTTCAAGACCACCTTTCAGGAGATCTGTCAGGAAAGGTTCGGGCGCCTTCCGGAATACCACCTCAAGCGGACAAGCGGTCCCGATCACAACCGCCTTTTTGTCATGGAACTCACTGTGAACGGCGAGGTCTTAGGCGTCGGGAACGGGCGGAACAAGAAGGAGGCGCAGCAGCAGGCAGCCATGCAGGCCCTGGAAAAGATCAAGAAAGTGCACAGGACCGAGGCCGGAAGGGCGGGAACGAAAAGGGCCACTTAGTGGCCCTATTCGTAAATACGGTCGCATTCGAGTGCCGTAGGGCGGCCTCATCTGCGTTCCGCTCCTTGCGGCGTACCACAGTGGGTACACCTCAGTCGCGCGCGGAGATGAGACCGCCCTACGACCCTCTCGGTACGTTACCATATTTACGAACAGGACCACTTAGGCAGGGTCCTTCAAAGAATAAACCTATCCAGTGAGTGAAAAACCATGACGGATCTTCGTAGGAAGGTGATCGCTGAAGTGGACCGGCTCTTTCCGGAACTGGTCGGCTTGAGCCGCGCCATCCACGGCCATCCTGAACTCGGTTTTGAGGAGAAGGAGTCGCACTCGCTTCTGACGCGGTTCCTCGATTCCCAGGGATTCCATTTAGAGGAGGAACCGGCCTCTCTTAAGACCGCGTTCAAGGCCCATCGGGGGGCGCCGGCGTCGCCTTCGGTGGCCTTTCTTTCGGAATATGACGCCCTTCCGGGTATCGGCCATGCCTGCGGGCACAACCTGATCGCCGCCGCAGGGGCCGGAGCCGGGGCCGCTCTCGCTTCCGTCCTCCCCCGGGGCCAAGGGCGCATCTTGGTGATAGGGACGCCGGCTGAAGAGATGTACGGCGGCAAGATCAGGATGATCGAGCACGGCGTCTTTGACGGGATCGATGCCGCCATGATGTTCCATCCTTCGGTCCGAAATGCGGTCGTCAAACGGACCCTGTCCATGACCGAGCTCAAAATCACATTTTACGGGAAGAGCGCCCATGCCGCCGCCGCCCCTGAGCTGGGGATCAACGCCCTCGATGCCATGATTCTCATGTTTTCAGGAGTCAATGCCCTGCGCCAGCAGACTCCGGAGGATGTCCGGATCCACGGAATCATCACCCACGGAGGGGATGCCGTCAACGTCATTCCATCCAGGACCGAGGCCAGGATCGCGGTACGGGCGCTTGAGACAGGGACCATGAAGCATATCATCGAACGGGTCAAGGGCTGCATGGAGGGGGCTTCCCGGGCCGCGGGATGCACCTTCGCGGTGGAGACCGCCGGACCGGTCTATGAGGGATTGATGCCGAACTATACGCTGGCCGGGATCTTCCAGCAAGCCGTGGAATCCCTCGGGATCGTCATTGACGATACCGATGAGACAAAATATATCGGCTCATCGGATATCGGCAACCTCAGCCGGATCCTTCCGGCGATCCACCCGGAGCTTTCCATCTGCGGCATGGACCGCATGCCGCATACGCCGAGGTTTGCAGAGGCTGCGCGTACAGAGGACGCAGAACGGGTTATGGGGACCGCAGCCAAGGCCCTGGCGCTGACCGGCCTGGAGGTCCTGATGAATCCCGATGTCCGGAAGAAGATGCATGAAGAGTTCAAAAAACATCAACCCTAAAAATAGGATCGTCTCCAAAAAGAGTGGGTGAAAACATAAGGGTTCAAGGGGTCAAGGATTCCAGGGGTCAAGTGAAGTGCTAAAAACATAAGGGGCCGAGGGTCCCAGGGTTACGCTTCGCGTGTCCCGCTTTTCTCCACCCTTGCCGTCTGCGACGGCTACTACACTAAGGCATCTTGGGTTCAAGGGTTACAGTGTTTTTCTCTGGAGATTTTGCTTGCGTTTAAGCATTTCACTTGAATCCTTGACCCCTTGAACCCTCGACCCCTTTTTACCCACTAAATGGGAGAAGGACTTTAATTGTTATAAAGCACCGATAGGTATCTTACAACCGTTTGAGAACAAAACAATGAACCTTCTTGATATAACGATTATCGTGATTGTCGGATCGGCCTTTGTGCTGAGCCTCTTCAAGGGTGTGATCAGGGAGGTCTTCTCGCTCGGATCGGTGATCCTGGGCTTTCTGATCGCCAACCATACCTTTGAGTATATGGGCGAGTTTATGCTCCGTTTCATCCATCACCCACCCCTCTCCAAAATTCTCGGATACGCCTTGGTTTTTGTGGGTTCAACCCTGGCCATACGGCTCATCGGAGTCTTGCTCGAGGGTGTGACACGTCAAGTCATGCTGGGATGGGCCGATCACCTGCTCGGAGCCGTGTTCGGTTTCCTGAAGGGATGCCTGATCGTTTCCGTGATCATCATGCTCATGACGAGCTTCATGCCGGGAAGCAGGGTCCTCCAGGAATCCAAGCTGACGCCGTACATCATTTCCACCGTCGGGCTGATCGCCAAGGCTGCGCCCCAGGAGATTCAGAGGCGTTTTGAAGCAACCCGGGAGAAACTCGATCAGATCTGGAAAGAGAGGAAAATTTCCTCCATGATCCGGAAAGAGAAGGACGTGGTCATGGACAAACTCATGGAAAAGGAGAAAAAATGAAAAAGATCATTTTATCCCTGTCTGTCATCGCGCTCCTCTCGACGGCAGTGACGATCCGGGCCGGGCAGGATGGCCTCAACTTTGCCTTGCATCTCTATTTCAGCAAAGACTATCCGGCTGCCGTGGAGTCCTTCAAAGAGGTCATTGCCCAAGACCCGAACCACGCGGCCGCCTACTATTATCTGGGCTATACCTACCAGGAGATGCGGGACTACCCCGCTGCGCGGGAGGCTTTCAGGAAGGCGTACGAACTCAACCCGAACTTCCTCCCACTTGGGGTCAGACATTGATATTTTTATATTGACACCGTTACACAACTCTGTTATTGATGAGGCATGGCCAGGAAGCCTCGTGTAGAATATCAAGGAGCTTTTTATCATGTCATTGCAAGGGGGAACCAGCGCCAACAGGTTTTTCGCGGAGAGGAAGACTACCAACAATACTTGAACCGCCTGATCTCCTATCAGAGGCGCTGCCTCTGTTCGCTCTACGCTTATGTTTTGATGCCTAACCATATTCATCTGCTGATTGAACAAGGTAAAACGTCTCTTTCCAAGATGATGCAGGGGCTTCAGCAAAGCTATACCATGTACTTCAATAGAAAATACAGCACGACAGGTCATCTCTTCCAGGGAAGATACAAATCCATCATTTGTGACAAGGATTCCTATTTCTTGGAATTGATCCGGTATATCCATCTGAATCCGGTCAGAGCCGGCATGGTGAATCTTCCGGGCGAGTACACCTGGAGCAGCCATCGGGCATACCTTTCAAATAAGTCTTTGTCCTGGCTTGAGACGGATATGCCCTTGGCCATCCTGTCGAAGAACCGAAAGGCGGCGCTTTCCGCGTATCAGGATTTTGTCCATGCCGCGTTGAGAACGGGTCACAGAGAAGACCTCTATGCGGTGAAGGAACAGCATTATCTTGGAGAAGACCTATTTGTTGAGAGAATAGAGAAGCGGATCGATAGAGAAGACAGGATGGAATCTTTCATAGACCTTAAAATAGATGCCCTGGTTGCCGAGGTCAGTAAGGCCTTCAATCTGCCTGTTGGGAGAATCATGGATTGCTCCCGGAGTAGAGAGGCTGCATTATGCAGGGCCGTCACATCCTATATTGCAAAGAAAATCGGAGGAATCCCCCTGATAAAATCAGCCGGCTGTTTTGGCCGGGATCCTGCATCCATCAGTTTAGGAGTGAAGAAGCTTACGGAGAGGTTATGCGATGATCGTGAACTTGCAGCGAAAATCCAGAGGATTGTCAAGACGCTTCGGAAAGAGGGGCGGGGTAAATATCCAATTATCAATGTCTGACCCCGTGCTTTATCCCGTGCTTTATCTGGCCGGAGTGGGGATGGCGATGATCCTTTTCGGCTGTGTGCCTTATGGTCCGGTTTCAGTCCCGGCGGTTCCGGCTCCTGTGCCCGCCCCTGCCAAGGCCCCTGTCCAGGAGATTCCAACCCGGCAGAAATTGCCGGAAGAAATGACTCCGCTCTCCAAGGTGCAGGTGCTCACCCGCGGCGGGTTGGCTGCTCTGCTGGTGTACGAGCTTCCCAAGGATTCGTTCCGCGCACGCCCGGAGATCCCGATCATGGTGGATCTCAGAGACCACTGGGCCAGGGAGGAGATTCTGAAGACCGTGCAACTGGGTCTGATGCCGGTTTTTAAAAATCACCGGTTTTTGCCGGACCAGCCGGTCAGCCGTGGAGAGATGGCGCAGGTTCTGTCCGGGATGATCAAAAAAGGGGGTATCTCAGGAGTCCGAAGGCCGATCCCTCCGAATCAGCCGTCCGATCTCCCTAATGATCATCTCTTTTACGGATCGGTCATGGTGGTGTTACAAGCCGGAGTCATGGACTTGGACGCCGGCGGGAGGTTTTCCGTGGACCAGCCGGTCAGCGGGGTGGAGGCTTCTGAATATATCAAAAAAATCAAAAGGTTACTCTTAATACGTTGAGGTATTTTGTGAGCGATTTTATCCGGGGGAATCACTCCCGCCTCTTTTTCGCAGCTCTGGCGGTTCTGGTTTCCCTCCCGATTTTTTTCTTGATGTTAAGAGAGGGGGCATTCAGGCAAAGGGGGGACATTGTTCAGGCGCCAAAGACCCGCGCCGATCTTTCCATCCGGAAATTTCATTTTACGGAACGGGGCAACGGAGAACAGAAATGGGAGATTTGGGCGGAGCGTGCGGAGCGTTTTCTGGACCGGTCGCAGGTTCACATGGATCAGGTCAGGGTGGAGTATCCGCTGAATCAAGGGGGGTGGGTCCATCTGTCGAGCCTTCTCGGAGATTATTTCGAAAAGGAGAAACGCATTGAACTCTCCGGAGATGTCCAGGTCGTGACCGATTCAGGGTATACCCTCTATGCCGACCGGCTCGTCTGGGAAAAGGAGAAAAACCTGATTTCTTCCGAGCAGCCGGTGAAGCTGGTTACGTCCGGATACCGGGTGAGCGGCGGCCGGATGTCTTATCGTACGGATCTTCGTAAAGTGGAATTGACCGGAGGAATTCAGACCGTGATTACGCCTGACACACAGGAAGAAAGAAAAAAGCCTTGAATATAAAAAGACGCCTATCCCGCCTGCGATGCCTTGCCGGTCTCCTCATGCTCTGTTCCCTCCTGATTCAGGACGCGGGAGCGGAAGATGCGTCCGGTCCGGAGGGGAAAAGCCTTCCGATGACCATCACCTCGGACAGGATGGAAGGAGATTTCAAGTCGGGGGCTATTGTTTTTCTGGGAGGGGTCAAGGTGATCCGGGGCGATATGGTCATGCATGCCGATCAGGCCGATGTTCAAACCGCGAATTCCGGACAGGATATCGAACGAGTCTTGGCGGCAGGTCATGTGCGTGTGATATCCGGTTCGCGCTCTTCGATGTCGGACCGGGCGGAATATATCGAGGCGCAGGATCTCCTGATCCTGACGGGAAATGCCAGGGTTTCGGATGGGAACAATACCCTTTCCGGGCCGCTGATCCGGGTTTATCTCAAGGAGGATCGGGCCGAGGTGGAAGGGAGTACGGCGGAGCGGCCCAAGTTTCTGTTCCATCCTGACACCTTGAGAAAAACCAAACCGTGAGCTCCGTTGAAAAAAGGTTCTCAAAGGATGCGGGACGCCGGCTTGATACCGTCATCCCTGCAGCATGATGCAGGAGGCGCAAGCCGGATATTCGGTGTGTGAAGGAGCGGAAGGTGACGTCTGATCATGCGGTTCAGAACCCGAAGAGATTACGGGCGGTCGGCCTTGTGAAACGATACAATGGGACTCCCGCCGTGCGAGGCGTGGACCTTGTGGTGGAACCGGGTGAGATCGTGGGATTGCTCGGTCCCAACGGCGCCGGAAAGACCACGACTTTTTATATGATTGTCGGACTGATTCAGGCGGATCGAGGGCAGGTCTTTCTCGGTGACCAGGAGATGACCCATGACCCCATGGTGATCCGAGCCAGAAAGGGGATCAGCTATCTTCCTCAGGAGGCTTCGGTATTCCAGAAGCTGACGGTCGAGCAGAATTTGACGGCGATTCTCGAGACTCTCCGCCTGACGGCCATGGAGCGGAAACAAAGGCTTGAAACCTTGCTCCGGGATTTCGGGATCACCCATCTTCGCAGACAAAAGGCCTATACCCTGTCCGGCGGCGAAAGACGCAGGGTGGAGATTGCCCGCGCCCTGGTCGTCTCTCCGGCGCTGATCCTGCTGGATGAGCCCTTTGCGGGGATTGATCCGATCGCCGTGGGCGACATCCAGGGAATCATCGCCCAATTGAAGGAGAAAGGGATCGGGGTTTTAATTACGGATCATAACGCGAGAGAGATGTTGAAAATTGCCGACAGGTTGTATATAATGATAAAAGGAGGAATACAGATCAGCGGGCCGCCCGAGGCGGTGACCCGAGATCCGGTGGTAAGAAATCAATATCTCGGTCATGATTTTGAAGTTTTATAGAACCTCGGTTCTTGAGCCGATATCAACCTTAACGGGGTGCGATAGACATTATGCAGCTGGATACGAGACTCAGTCTGAAATTGACCCAGAAGCTGGTCATGACCCCCCAGCTTCAGCAGGCTATCAAGCTTCTTCAGCTCTCCAAACTCGAGCTGATCCAGAGCATCCATCAGGAATTGATAGAAAATCCTGTTCTGGAAGAAGAACTCCTGGAGCCTTCTTCCGAAGAACAAACTCAGGAATCCAATAAAGACCGGGTAGACGGAGAGCGGCATAAGAAAAAAGAAGAAGATTTTGACTGGAAAAGTTATCTTCGCGGTTCCATGGATTCCGGCTATTCTGCCTACGAGCCTTATTCTGATCAGGATGAAGCCCCTTCCTACGAAAACACGCTCACCAGAAAGACCACACTTGGAGAGCATCTCCTATGGCAGTTCAATCTCTCCACCGAAGACGGCGCCATGAGACGAATCGGCGAGTTCATCATCGGGAATCTTGACGCGGACGGGTATCTGCGCTCATCCAAGGAAGAGATTGCCGAGATGACCGGGGCTTCTGCAGAGGATGTCCAGCGTGCGCTGACCCTGGTCCAGAGTTTCGACCCGGCAGGGGTGGCGGCGAGGGATCTGACGGAGTGCCTGTTGATTCAGGCTGGACAATTGGCAAGCGACAGCAGTCTGGTGGAGACCCTGATCAAGGACTATCTTTCCCTGTTGCAGAAGAAGGACCTTGCCGGTATCTCGCGCAAGCTCGGCGTCGCGTTGCAGGACGTGGAGTTGGCTGCCAAGGTGATCGAAAACTTCGAACCCAAGCCCGGCCGGTCATTCGGAGGGGAGGATCCGGTCTACATTGTTCCGGACATCTACGTAGTCCCTGACGGGGATCATTTTGTCATTTTATTAAATGATGACGGACTGCCCCGGCTGAAGATCTCCAGTTTTTACAGGAAGATGCTTCAGAACAAGAAGGATATGAATGCGTCCACCTCGGAATATGTGGAGAACAAATTCAAATCAGCCCTCTGGCTGATCAGGAGCATTGAACAGCGCCAGAAGACCATTTATCGGACCATGGAGAGCATCCTCAAGTATCAGAGGGAATTCTTCGAGAAGGGGCGGGCTTATTTGAAGCCCATGGTATTGAGAGACGTTGCCGAAGACATCGAGATGCATGAATCCACAGTGAGCCGGGTGACCACCAATAAATACGTGCATACCCCCCACGGGATTTTTGAACTGAAATACTTTTTCTGCAGCGGGGTCCCCTCCCATACAGGGGATGTTTCAGCGATCAGCGTCCAGGAAAAGATCCGCCATATCATCCAGAAAGAAGACCAGGGGAGGCCGTTGAGCGACCAGAAGATCGTAGAAATCCTGAAGAAGAAGGGGATCAGTATTGCGAGAAGGACGGTCACCAAATACAGGATGGAACAGAAGATTCTTTCCACAACCGAAAGAAAACGTTCTGTCCGATAGTGCGTCCTATACGATGTGATGTTTCTGTGACGACTGCAAGGGGGATGCTTTTCAATTGAGCCTTTTTTTGCCGCGCATCCATACCCAAAAAAGTTTTTTTACCGGTTCAGGGGATCTCAGAATGCGTTTTGAGACGGAATCTCCATGCCGGATCATCATTCGTCTCGAAGGAGTCCCCTCGGGGCATCATAGAAGCGAATTTAAAATAGAACGAGGGAGGACATGCCATGCAGTTGAACATCACGGCCAGACATATGAATTTGACCGATGGTTTGCGGGACCACATCGAAAAGGAGTTGAAGAAACTGCAGCGCCGCTTTCATAAAGAGTCGGATATAGAGGTGCGGCTGCACGTGGAAAAATACCGGCATCTCGCGGAGGTCACATGCCATGTCGGAGGTTCGGTATTCCAGGCGAGCGAAGAGACCAAAGATATGTACCAGTCCGTGGACCGTGCCATTGAAAGTATCGGGCAGAGATACAAAAAATTCACAACCAAAAACTGGAGCGGGAAGGGTAAGACGCGGCTGAATGAAGAGGCGGCCAAACCGGCTGCTCCGAAGCCCGCTGAACAAAAAAAGACCGGCAGGGCGAAAGCAAAACCGAGGATCATCCGGTCCCGTAAATATGCCCCGAAACCCATGTCCACCGATGAAGCCGCCATGCAGTTGGATCTTTTGGAAAATGACTTTATCGTTTATACGGATTCAAAGACCGACCAGGTCCATGTTCTCTACCGGAGGAAAGATGGGAATCTCGGTCTGATCGTACCGGTCTATGAGTAGGATCAAGGATGAAATTGACGGATCTGCTGGAACAAAGTCTGATGATTCCGGACCTCAAAGGACAAAATAAAAAGGATGTCTTGAAGGAATTTGCGTCCCTGCTGTATGATCAGAAGAAGATCCGCGATCGGGACGAATTTCTGGAAGTGATTCTTGGGAGGGAGACCCTTTCGAGCACCGGCATCGGCGAAGGGATCGCCATCCCGCACGGGAGGCTGAAGGATCTGGACCGGCTGATTCTTGCCTTCGGTCTCTCCTTGAAGGGGATCGACTTCGATGCCATGGACGGGAAGCCGGTTCATCTGTTTTTTGTTCTGACCGCTCCGGATGCCGCTCCGGTGGACCACCTGAAGACTCTGGCGAGGATCTCAAAGATTCTCAAGAACAGGAGCTTCAGGAAACGGCTCCTCAAGGCAAGAACCCGTGAAGAATTGTATGACCTGATCCGAGCAGAGGATGAGAAGTACGGGCCATGACCCATGATTTTTCCCGGTAGATTCGTGTTCATTCGCGGCAAAAAGGTTTTTGTTTTCTCTATGTGGTGAGGTTACGGCAATACGGGCATCGCGATAAGGAGAGGTTATGGCCCAGGTCACCGTTTCCGACCTGTTCAAGGCGAATCAATCCAGGCTCCGGCTGGAGTTGATCGCAGGGGAAGAGGGTCTCAATCATCTCATTCGAAAGCCTCGAATACAAAAGTCGAGCCTGGCCCTGGCCGGGTATACCGCCCATATAGATTCCTCCAAGGTCCAGTTTCTCGGCGAGACCGAAATCTCGTTTTTGATCTCCTTGTCTCCCGAAGAGAGGGAAAACAGGCTGAATCAATTCAGTGAAAGCATGTTTCCCTGTTTCTTTGTGACCAAGGGATTGGACGTGCCTGAGGAACTGGTCCGGATATGCAATCTCAAAAAGATTCCGATCCTTCGTTCGCCGCTTTACAGCTCCCATTGCATCAAGCGCATTACCTCCTACCTGGAGGAGGCCCTGGCGCACCGTATCACGCGTTCAGGTGTGCTGGTGGACGTCTATGGCGTCGGGATCCTGATTCTCGGGAAAAGCGGGATCGGGAAGAGCGAATGCGCGCTGGACCTCATAGACCGAGGGCACAGACTGGTGGCGGACGACACGGTGATGATCAAGAAGAAGGATATGGAGACGCTGGTGGGGAGCTGCCCCGACATGACCAGCCATCATATGGAGATCCGCGGGCTGGGGATCATTAATATCAAGGATCTGTACGGGGTTTCTTCGATCCAGCAGGGAAAAGAGATCGACCTGTTTGTTGAACTGGTGGAGTGGAAGGCATCGGAAAGTTTTGACCGGCTGGGTCTGGAGGAACGCACCTTTGAAATCATGGACGTCATGAAGCCTTTTTTAAGGATGCCCGTGACACCCGGGAGGAATATGGCCTTGATCATAGAAGTGGCTGCAAGAAACTACCTGTTGAAGTCCTCCGGCCATTTCCCCGCGCGATCTTTTGAGAAGAAGCTGAGCCGGAAAATTCAGAGTCATGATGAAGAAACAGACACTTAAACTTGCCATCATCAGCGGTATTTCGGGGTCGGGGAAGAGCACCACGATCCATCAGTTTGAAGACATGGGCTTCTTCTGTGTGGACAATATTCCCATGGAACTGATCCCCAAGTTTCTGGAACTCTGTGTGAAAAGCGGGAGTGAGATTGAAAAAGTCGCCGTGGTGGTGGATATCCGGGAG
The DNA here is from genome assembly GCA_001873285.1 of Nitrospirae bacterium CG2_30_53_67. Classification (NCBI taxonomy): domain Bacteria; kingdom Pseudomonadati; phylum Nitrospirota; species Nitrospirae bacterium CG2_30_53_67. The sequence continues at coordinate 8,643 of MNYV01000101.1, read as the reverse complement.
AAAAAGTTTTTGAAAAGATACAATGATGTGTTGAGCGATATCAGGAAAAACGGATTTGAATACCAGGTGCTCTTCCTGGATGCCTCGGACGAGGTGCTGCTACGGCGGTTCAAGGAGACACGGCGGAGACACCCCCTCGCTGAAACCTCGGTTCTTGAAGGCCTGGCCCTTGAACGGGAGATGCTGGCCGATGTCAAGGCGAGTTCCGATCTCGTGATCGACACCTCGGATTATTCCATCCACGGCCTGAGGGACGTTCTCAGAAAACAGTTTGAATCCACGATTCGAAGCAGGCGGATATCCATTTCCCTGGTTGCATTCGGGTTTAAATATGGGATAGTATATGATGCGGATATGATATTTGATCTCCGGTTCCTTCCCAACCCGTTTTTTGTGGATACGTTGAGGGATCGCACCGGCAAGGATCCTGAGGTGGTCCGGTACGTCTTCGATCGGAAAGAGACGCAGGAATATTTAACCCGGTTCTATGAATTTTTGGATTATCTGCTCCCTCTCTTTGTTCAGGAAGGGAAGTCTTACCTGACCCTGGGGTTCGGATGCACCGGCGGCCGCCACCGCTCCGTGGTCGTGGTAGACAACGTGAAGAAGCATCTGGAAGAGAAGGGGTACAAAACATCCGTTCGATACCGGGATATCGAGCGGAGATGAGGCTGTTTAATCCGGCGGTTTAACAGAGGAGAAAAAACGGGATGGTCGGTTTCGTGATGGTCACTCATGCTCATATCGGGGACGAATTGAATCTTTGCGTGGAAGGGATTTTGGGGAAGCAGGAGGGGGTGCTCGCCGTCTCCGTGGACTTCACCAAGGCCGTGGACGCGGCCAGAGCGGAAATTGCAGAGGCGGTCAAGGCTGTGGATCAGGGGGACGGGGTGATCATCATGACGGACATGCTGGGCGGGACTCCTTCAAACATCAGCCTCGCCTTTCTTGAAAACCCCAAGGTTGAAGTGATCACAGGCGTGAATCTCCCGATGCTGATCAAGGGGATCACCTTGCGTAAAGATCATCAGATGGCCGAACTCTGCGGGCATCTTGAAGAATACGGCAAGCGGGGCATCATTGTGGCCAGCACGCTGCTCAAGGAACAGCAGGGGCGCGCGGTCTGATCATTTCCAAAAGAGTGGGTGAAAACATCAGGGGTCAAGGGGTCAAGGATTCCAGGGGTCAAGTGAAGTGCTAAAAAATAAGGGGCCGAGGGTCCCAGGGGTCAAGGGTTACGCTTCGCGTGTCCCGCTTTTCTCTATCCTTGCCGTCTGCGACGGCTACTACACTAAGGCATCTTGGGATCCAGTGTTTTTCTCTGTAGAGTTTGCTTGCGTTTAAGTATTTCACTTGACCCCTTGAACCCTGGAATCCTCGAACCCTTTGGAATAAGTGAAGAGAAAATTTATGGGCATTGTTCTGTTCCGGATTGACGACCGTTTGATCCACGGCCAGGTTGTGGAAGGATGGTTTCATTATCTCCATCCCGACCGGATCGTGGTGGCGGACGACGCGGCTGCGGCAAGTTCATTCCAGCGGGACCTCATGACCCTGGTGGTCCCCTACGGGGTCCGGACTGAAATCCTGACGATCAAGGAGACTGCCGCCGGTTGTCTGGAAGGGGCCTATTCGGCATGCAGGGCGATGATTCTTTTCCGGCTGCCCAAGGATGCATTGTCGGCCATCGGCTGCGGGCTTTGCATCGATCGTCTGAATCTTGGAGGACTTCATGGGGTCGGAAGAACCAGAGTCCTGTACAAAGGAATCATGGCCACGGAAGAGGACATCCGGGATCTTCAGGCGATTCTCAAACTCGGCATCCAGGTGGAGATCCGCTCCGTGCCGTCGGAGCCGGCCCTGGACCTCAAAAGCCTGATTGAAGAGAGTCATCTCTTCTGAATGAGCAAAGAGAAACCTTCCGGCCGTACTCTATCCTTGGGAAGACCATGTCGTTTTGGGGAACCTTTGAAATAGCCCTGATTGCGGGATTCGCAGGTCTGGATCGCTTGGCGTTCGGCCAGTTCATGATCTCTCAGCCGATTGTGGCAGCGCCTCTGGTCGGATGGCTGATGGGGGATTTTCACACAGGCTTGCTGATCGGGGTCGTGCTTGAGCTTTTCTGGCTCCGAGGATTACCGATTGGAGGCCATATCCCGAAAGATGCCACTCTGGCAGCCCTCTTGACTTCAGGGCTCTCTTTCTTTCATTCAGAGACCGTTCAATGGATAGATACGGCTTGGCTGGCCTGGGTCTTTCTATGGGTGGGCCTCCTGCTGGTCCCGGCCGGTTTCCTCGATCAGTGGATACGCAGGAAAAATGCAGGGCTGATCCGAATGGCGGTTTTATCGGAATCACCGGAGAAGGGCGCCGCCCGTGCAGTCCGGATGGGGATCCTGATATTTTTCCTCTATTATTTTGGAGTGACGTTCCTGGTCGTCGGATTCTCCGGCGGATTGCTGAGCAGCGGATATGCGCTTCTTTCCGATGAGGTCCTGCAGGGGCTGCGCCTGTTCTTTTTCTTCCTTCCAGCCGTTGGGGTCGCCTCTCTGCTGGCCAGGAAGAATATCATGCAGGGCCGCATTCACCTTGCAGCCGGAGCCATGGCATCCTTCTTGATATTTATCGGGCTGCGGCAGCAGAGCATGCCGGTCCTTGTGTCTTTCTTTCTTCTGTCGTTCGCCATGGTCTACGTTCAAGAGCGCCGGATCAGCGTTTTATGACACGGCTGAAAGAACAAAGCGCATCAAACTGCAGGGAGGTTAAAATATTCATGGAAGGGATAAGCTGAAAGGTGATATGAATAAGAAACATCTTTGCATACCGGTCTTTTCCAAGGCTCTGTTCAGGGGGCTTTTCATACAGGCTGCATGGAACTTCGAGAACTTTCAGGGGATCGGTTTTGCCTATGCCCTGGTCCCGCTTCTTCGTCACGCCCGATTTACCGAGGAGGAAGTCAGAGATCTGATCAAGCGGCACCTGACCTGCTTCAACACCAATCCCTATTTCGCCGGGATGATTCTGGGCGGGACCCTGCGTCTGGAGGAGGAACGGGCACAGGGCCGGGTCACTGCGGGAGAGATCGATACATTCAAGAATGATCTGACAGGCGCGTTGGGGGCGTTGGGGGATTCGCTCACGTGGGGGGCGCTCCGGCCCTTGGCAGGCCTGGCGGCGGCGCTGGCCGCCGTCATTGACGAGACAGCCGCCCCGCTCCTGTTTCTTGTCCTGTACAACCTGGTCACCCTCTGGATCAGAGGAGCGGGTCTGTGGAACGGATACGCCTACGGGTCGGGTCTGTTGACCTACCTGAATAACGTAAAATTTCAGAAAAAGATTTACTGGATGAACGGCATGATCCTTTTCGCTGTTGGGTTATTCCTTCCCTTGTGGATCCTGCAGGCCGTCCCTGCGGTCAATTTCACCTATTTTGGTCTGTTCGTTTTCATGGCTCTGCTGGTCTGGGCCGGCGTGAAAGCCGAACGCAAGGGTGTGCCCCTCCTGATCCAGGCGGCGGCGCTGCTCATCCTTTCTCAAGGCTTGTCTCACATGGGATGGTGGATATGAAGAGGAGAAAAAAGATTTGAAGGCTGCAAAAGTCCTGATTCAGAATAAGTTAGGTATGCATGCGAGGTCCGCGGCCATGTTCGTTGAGATGGCCGGTCGTTTTGCCTCCCGTATCCTGGTCAAGAAGGATGATGCCGAGGTCAACGGGAAGAGCATTATGGGGATCATGATGCTTGCCGCAGCCAAAGGCACGGAACTGATTCTGGAGGCCCATGGACCGGACGAGCATGAGGCCATAGAAAGCCTGGCCATGCTGGTGAACAACAAATTCGGGGAGGAGTAGATGAAGGTTCACGGCATAGGCGTTTCCCCGGGTGTTGCGATCGGGAAGGCCTTTGTGTTCAGCAGGGAGAAGGTCAGGATCGAGATCATCAAGATTCCCCAGGACCAGGTTGAAGCCGAGATCCTGCGTTTTGAGCAGGCCCTCTCCAAGTCCATCTCACAGCTTGAAGCCGTAAAAACGCAATTCAGCAGCCGGATCGGGGCGTCTCACGCCTCTATCCTCGACAGCCACATCATGATGTTGAAGGACAAAATGCTGACCGAAGGGACCCATGAGATTATCCGCAAGGATCTCATCGCCGCTGAAGGCGCCTTGAAGAAAGTTCTGGATGAATTTTTTTCCGCTTTCGAATCCATTGAAGACAACTATCTCAAAGAGAGGAGTTCCGACGTGGTTCATGTCGGAGAGAGGATACTGCATAATCTCTCCGGCCATGCTCCCATGAGCCTCTCCTCATTGAAAGAGGACGTCATCGTCATCGCTCACGATCTGACTCCGGCCGACACCATGCAGATGGGCCGGGAGCACGTCAAAGGATTTGCAACCGATCTGGGAGGGAAGACAAGCCACACGGGAATCATGGCGAGGTCTTTGGATATCCCAGCCGTCGTCGGGATTGGGAACATCACGGCTTGTGTTAAGTCCGGCGATCCTATAATTCTTGACGGCGGCAGCGGCGCCGTGGTCATCCATCCGGACAATGAAACATTCAACCGGTACCTCGAAAAGCAGAGGCGCTATATCTATTTTGAGAAAGAGCTGCAGAAGCTGACGCACCTTCCTGCGGAAACCAGCGACGGATGCCGGGTCCGTCTCTCTGCAAATATTGAGACCCCTGATGACGTCTGCAGTGTCCTGGAGCATGGGGCGGACGGAGTCGGACTGTACAGGACCGAATTTCTTTTCCTGAACCGACCCGATCTTCCCGGCGAGGAGGAACAATTCCAGGCCTACAAGAGCACCCTGGAGATGATCTATCCCGAAGCCATGACCATACGGACGCTTGATCTCGGGGGGGACAAACTCTCCATGCAGATCCCCTATTCAAGGGAGTCCAACCCCTCCATGGGTCTTCGGGCCATCCGGTTCTGTCTGGCGCATCAGGACATCTTCAAGACCCAGCTCAGGGCGCTTGCCCGGGCCGGCGTTTACGGGAATCTCAGGATCCTGCTCCCGCTCATTTCCGGCGTGATGGAATTGCGGACGGCTAAAAATATCTTTCACGAGGTTCTGGAAGATCTTCGCAGGGAAGGGGTGGAGTTCAAGGAGAATATCCCGCTGGGGGCGATGATCGAGGTCCCTTCCGCCGCCATTGTGGCCGACATGATCGCCAGGGAAGTGGATTTTCTGAGTATCGGCACCAACGATCTGATCCAGTACACCCTGGCGATCGACCGGGTGAATGAACATGTCGCCTATCTATACGAGCCGCTCCACCCGGCCGTGATGCGCATGATCAAATATGTGATCTCCGTGGCCATGGACGCCAAGATTCCGGTGGCCATGTGCGGTGAAGTGGCCGGGGACCCGACTTACGCCCCTGCGCTTCTGGGGCTGGGGCTCCGGGAGTTCAGCATGAATCCCGTCTCGGTCCCCAGGGTCAAGAGGATCATTCTATCGGTATCCCTGGAGGAATCCAAACGTCTTGCAAATGAAATTCTCAAGTTTTCCACGGCCAGAGAGATCGAGGAATATACCAAGGCGCACATGCGTTCCCGCTTCCCAGAGGAGTTTGAGTGGGATGCCAATTCAGAGACTTAAGAAAATAAAGATCATCTCCAAAAGAGCGGAGGAAAAAATCAGGGGTCAAGGGGTCAAGGATTCAAGGGGTCAAGCGAAGTGCTAAAAACATAAGGGGCCGAGGGTCCTAGGGTTAAAGGGTTCCAGTGTTCTTCTCTGGAGATTCTGCTTGGTTTCATTTCACTTGAACCCTTGACCCCTTGATTCCTAGAACCCTATGGCTTTTCAACCCTCGAACCCTTCTTCCCCTAACGCCGGATCACCCGTTTTCCGCGCTGGATGGGGTAGGGAGGAGGTTTCTGGCCGATGGCCCCCGGGAGTTTTTCAAGGTGGAACTGAAGCCAGAGTTCTCCGTAATTCTTCATTTTCATTTTCTTATTGTTCTGCAGATTGATGAGGTTGCTCTGGATCCTCTCATCGCCTGGAAGTTTTTTTGAGGCCTTGACCAGGGCTTCGATGGCCTCATCCCGGTCTCCCATGCGGAGCAGGCAGTACGCATAGAGATTCCAGAGAAGACTTTCTTTGGGATTGTACCGTAATGCCCGGTTGAAGGTTTTGACCATCTGTTCCTTGTCCTTCTTCCGCATGTAATGGACGGCGAGCATCCCCTGGGCCACCCAGTTTCGGATGAAGGACTGCTTCAGGTAGGGGAATGCGGCGTTGAAATCCTTCTTGATGTAATGGATCACCCCGATCTGGGACCGGATCTGGGAGGTCACAAAGAACTGGTAACGGCCGTATTTCAACCCGCCTTCGAGGGTCCGAACAGCCCGGTCCATTCTTCCGCCCTTCAGGTCCTGGCTGACTTGGTCCATGAGCTGCGTGATGGCCTTGTTGATGCGCCGGCCGAGCAGATAGTTGGTCCCCATCATAGCCGCCGTGGAGGCGGCTAGTGCAAGCCCCCAGTGGATCTTAAAAAAGAATAACGCAAAAAAAACAACGAGCCCGATACCTGTGGAAATCATGAGATGGATCATAGATTTATCTCTCTTTTCTTAGTGGTCCTGTTCGTAAATATGGTAACGTACCGAGAGGGTCGTAGGGCGGGCGCATCAAGGCGCGCGACTGAGGCGTACCCCTCTGGTACACCGCAAGGAGCGGAACGCCGATGAGCCCGCCCTACGGCACTCGAATACCGCCGTATTTACGAATAGGGCCACTTAGTCAGACGAATGGACGGAAGCCCCGAACGTCATCATAGCCTGCCTACCCTAACAAAAAAAGTCCATGGAATCAAGCAGGAAAAACCCAATCCGGAGAAAAGCCTTGACATAAAATGGCGGACTCAGTAAGATCATTCATCAAAAGACGGTGAGCGCTGATTTTTCTAAAGGTTGGGTTTTCCGGGGCGTGGCGCAGTCTGGTAGCGTACCTGAATGGGGTTCAGGTGGTCGGAGGTTCAAATCCTCTCGCCCCGACCAATTAAAATTAGGGACCTTTCCCTTTTGTTTGGAACAAAACGGAAAGGTCCCTAATTTTAATGAGGTTTTTTTGCTGATCCTGGTTTCCAACGATGACGGAGTTGATTCAAAGGGTCTCCGGACGCTTGTACAGGTCCTGCGTACGATCGGCCGTACGGTGGTGGTGGCGCCGGACAGGGAGCGGAGCGCCGCAGGCCATTCTCTGACCCTTCACAAGCCCTTGAGGGTTCATGCGCTGCGCAAGGATGTCTACAGCGTCAATGGGACCCCCACGGATTGCATTACTCTGGGTATCCATACCATCCTCAAGGAGACCCCGTCGCTTCTGGTCTCAGGCATCAATTGCGGAAGCAATCTGGGAGATAACATCACCTATTCCGGGACCGTTTCAGCGGCCATGGAAGGGTCCTTGCTCGGCATCCCATCCATGGCCGTATCCCTGACCAACAGCGGCCGGCTTCGGTTCAAGGCCGCCGCCGTGGTCACCCTCCGGCTGGCCGAGAAGGTGCTTCGGAACGGTCTTCCGCCGGGTACCTTTCTGAATGTGAATGTGCCCAACATCCCGCCGGACCAGATTCAGGGGGTCCGTGTCACCACGCTGGGGAAGAGGGTCTTCAAGGACCCGGTGACGGAAAAAAAGGACCCGAGGGGAAGGCCTTATTACTGGATCGGCGGCGAAGAAGTGGTCTGGAAGCGTGGAGAGAACTCGGATTATGAAGCGATTGAGCAGCGCTACGTTTCAGTCACCCCCTTGCACCTGGACCTGACCCACCATGCGGTCCTCGCCAAGATGAAAAGGATCTTCCAGAATGGTTCAGTATACCCATCCTGAGATTGCCCGGAAGAGGCTTGCGGATGTGATCCTCCCCGAGTCGGGGATCAGCGACCTTAAGGTGCTGGGCGCCTTTCGAAAGATTCCCCGGCATCTGTTTGTGGAAGAGGCCCTTCAGCTTAGGGCCTACGAAGACAAGGCCCTTCCCATCGGACATGGACAGACCATTTCACAGCCGTCCACCATCGGTCTGATCCTCCAGTCATTCCATTTGACCGGGAAGGAAAGGGTTCTTGAGATCGGAAGCGGTTCAGGGTATCAGAGCGCCTTGCTTTCCTGTCTTGCTGAAAATGTATTTACCATGGAACGGATCCCGGCCCTGGCCAAACTGGCATGGAACCGGCTCGACAGCCTCGGGATTTCCAATGTGGCCGTCCGGATCGGTGACGGCACCTACGGCTGGCCGGACCAGTCGCCTTTTGATGCCATTCTGGTCTCTGCAGGGGCTCCCGGCATACCGGAGCATCTGGTCAAGCAGCTCCGTATCGGCGGCAGAATGGTCATTCCCGTAGGAGACATGCGCACCCAGCGGCTGGTCAAGGTGGTGAAGAGGGCGTCAGGGATAGAGCGGTCTGAGCTGGATCTCTGTCAGTTTGTCAAACTCATCGGCAGATTCGGATGGAAAAAGGAGCAGGCCAATGTGAAGAAGGAGGCGCATGAACTGGATTCATGAACTCAAAGACTGGACCGTTTCCTGGGCCCAGACCGACAATGCCGTGGTCGCTCTCTTTGCACTCGCCTTCGCGGAGTCCTCGTTCTTTCCCATCCCGCCCGACATCCTTTTGATCGTCATGGCGCTG
>MNYV01000100.1 GCA_001873285.1 Nitrospirae bacterium CG2_30_53_67 | reverse complement strand
CGCCCGGTCGGGCCTGTCCTCCGACTTGATCGGGGGACCGGACGATGACAAAATGGACAATGACAACAAAGGATATGAACCACTATTTTTTGATCACATACTTCGACGATGAACCTAAAATACCAGAACAACGATCCCGGTCACCACAATGTTTAAAAACGAAAGCGGCAGCAGTCCTTTCCACCCGAGGCGCATAAGCTGGTCATAGCGGAACCGGGGAAACGTCCACCGGACCAGCATCTGAAACCAGCAAAAAAAGGCGACCTTGAATACAAAGGAAGCGACCTGCAATGTCAGGACCAGACCATGGGGAAGCCCGGCCCGAGTTCCCCATGGGAATTCAAACCCATGCTCATACAGGAAGGGGACCTGCCACCCCCCGAAAAAGAGTGCCGTGATCAGCCCGGACATGACCACAATCTCCACGAACTCCCCGATCCAGAGAAGTCCGAACTTCATCCCGCTGTACTCTAAGAAAAAACCGATGATCTCCGACTCCCCTTCCGGGAGGTCAAAGGGGACCCGCTTGGTCTCGGCCACGGCGGCTGTGAAGAAGATCAGGAATCCGAGCGGCTGGACCATCACCCCCCAGCGGGGGAGAAAGCCCCAGATGAGCTCCCCCTGCGCATGGGCGATCTCGGAGAGGCTGAGCGATCCAAAAATCATGAGGAGGCCGATGACGGAAAGCCCCATGGAGACTTCATAGGAGATGGTCTGCGCCGCGCCCCGGAGCGCTCCGAGGAGACTGTATCGGTTGGCCGAGGACCATCCGGCCAGGATCACCCCGTAGATGGAGAGCCCGGCCGCGACAAAAACAAAGAGGATCCCCACGTGGATGTCGGCCACCTGAAGCGTGATCTCCCGGTGGAACAGATGGATGGGCGGGCCAAAGGGGATCACGGCGAACCCGACCAGTGCCGTGGTAAAAGCGATAAACGGGGCCAGGGTATGAATAAAGCGGTTGCCTGAAGGCGGGACGAAGTCCTCCTTGGTCAGGAGTTTCAGGGCATCGGCCAGGGGATGAAAAAGGCCGATGAGGCGCATGCCCAGGATATCGGCGCGGTTGGCGCCGATTCTGTCCTGCATCACAGCGCTCTGTTTCCGCTCGACCCAGGTGAGGAGCAGGCCCATGACCATGAGAAAGCCGATCATCAGACCTATCTTGACGAGAATGATGACGATGTCCATTATGCCGTCCCCGTGTCCAGGCCGAGCGCCTGGGCCAGCCGGGCCAGGATATCCCCGGACCCAAGAGATTCACCGAATGGAGAGACCACGCCCTTGAACTGCTGGGCCTTCCCCTCGAAGTTGATAAAAGTCCCACCCTCTTCAAGGGACATGGCCGAGGGGAGGATCATCCGGGCAGATTCGTCTTCCGGGCCCGCGGTGCTCTTCTGGAGGATGAGGACCCCCTCTGCCCCGAAGAGGGGAGATGGTTTCTGCTTATTCAAAAGCCTGGGGAGATCATCTCCGATCATGTAGAGGAGTTTGATTTCCCCCCTGGCCCAGGCCCCCAGAATCCACTCCGCATCCTTTTCTCCGGCCGCAAGGCCGGCCTGTTCCAGGCCGCGCCGGTTCGGGAAACGGTCCTTGCGGATCAGGATATCATCTTCATATGCGGACGGGTCCACGGGAAACCCCGTGCTCACGTTCCGGACGCCAAGATGTTCCACAAAGAGCCTCTTCGCGGCCCCGGCTGTTTCACAGGTAACCGAGGGATGCACGATCAGCCCGATGCACTCAGGTCCGTCCTGGTCGATCACCTCCCGAATCCGGAGCGCCGTCTTCTTGATCATGGTCTCCCATCCCACCGGTATCATCCGCTTCCCTTCACGCATCAGGGGTTCTCCGATCCGCTCCGGTGAATCCACGGCCCGGTAACCGTAGCGCCCCGTGTCGCACATCCAGTATCCGTTCACCTCGGGGTTGTACCTTGGTCGAAAACGATAGACGCGGCGGTCGTTGATCTGGATGTCGCTCTTCTCGTTGTAATCCACGGTGATGTTGCACCCCCGTGCGCAGAAGGGGCATACGGCATCCCCATGCTTCAGCATCCAGACCCGCTGCTCAAAGCGGAAGTCTCGGTCGGTCAGGGCCCCTACCGGACAGAGGTCCACGACATTCCCGCAGTAAGGGTCTTTTAGAACCTCACCCGGATAGGTGGAGAGATACGATTCCGCACTCCGCTCGAAGATCCCCAGGCGTTTCACCTTGGATACCTCTTCAAAGAACCGGACACAGCGTGAGCAGAGCACACACCTCTCTTCGTCCATGACAATGGTGGGCCCCAGGATAAACACCTTTCTCTTGTTCCATCGTTCTTCGAGATAACGGCTGGTGTAAAGGCCGTATTCCATATAATAGTCCTGGAGAAAACATTCTCCGGTCTTGTCGCAGACCGGGCAGTCAATGGGGTGGTTGATCAGGAGAAACTCCAGGATGCTCCGGCGTGCGTCACGGACCTTATCGGTTTCGGTATGCACCACCATGCCATCAACCGCCGGTGTGGTACAAGCGGTCTGAAGCTTGGGGAGTCTCTCGATCTCCACCATGCACATCCGGCAGCTTCCCACGGCCGAAAGAGCCGGGTGGTAGCAGAACCGGGGGATGAGGATCCCCAGCCGGTCCGCGGCCTGCATCACCGTGGACCCCGGCTCAACCAAAATGCTCTTTCCATCGATGGTCAGTTTGGGCATGATGTCTCTTTCAATCCTGATCGCCTCACAAGAAGTCTTATTTTTCCCCCCCCCCTTGGAAGGGGAGTAAGGCCCTGATTCACCATCCTATGAGACTCTCATGCTTCCCTCTCCCCTGGCGGTAGAGGGTGCGGGTGAGGGGGAATCGAAAAAGAAATGCCCACCCCCACCTTTATTCTCCCCCATCCAGGGGGAGGAACCTGCTTGGGATTCGGACTCCTGATTCCCATTTCATGACAGGGACATGAATTCCTGTCGAAACTTGGTTACAAAACTCTTGACCGGCCCGGCCGCCGCATCCCCCAGGGGGCAGACCGTGCGCCCGGCCATGTGGTCTGCAATATCGAGCAGGAGGTCCGGATCGCCGTCCGTGCCCTTGCCGTTCGCAATCCGGGTCAGGACCTGCACAATCCAGCGGGTCCCTTCACGGCAAGGGGTGCACTGTCCGCAGGACTCACGTGCGAAGAACCGTTCCAGATTGAGCAGGGTCTTGACCATGGAGGTCTCTTCATCGAGGACAATGACCGCGCCGGAACCGAGCATGGAGCCTGCACGGGCCAGGGAATCGAAATCCATGGGAACATCAATCTCTTTTTCCGTGAGCACGGGACAGGAGGCGCCTCCGGGGATCACCCCCTTGATCCTCTTGCCTCCGATCACGCCGGCGGCCTCCTCCTCGATCATTCTCCGAAGCGGCGTGCCCAGGGGAAGCTCATACAAACCGGGGCGGTTCACCCGCCCGCTGATGGGAAAGAGCTTGGTCCCCCCGCTCTTTTCGGTCCCCAGAGAGGCAAACCACTCGGCCCCCTGATTGATGATGTGCGGGACATTGGCCAGGGTCTCCACATTGTTGATCACCGTGGGGCAGCGGAAAAGTCCCGCCACAGCAGGAAACGGAGGACGGACCCTGGGCCATCCCTTCTTCCCCTCGAGGGATTCCAGCAGCGCCGTCTCCTCACCGCAGATATAGGCCCCGGCGCCGTAGTGGACAGCGACATCCAGATTGAAACCGCTTTTCAGGATATTCTGGCCCAGGTAGTTCCGGGCATACGCCTCGGAAACAGCCGCTTCCATGCGCTCGCCGCCCAAGGCGAATTCGCCTCGGATATAGATGTAAGCCTTGCCCGCGCTGATGGCATAGGAGGCGAGAATCGCCCCCTCCAAAAGCATATGGGGGTCTCTCTCCAGGATCATGCGGTCCTTGAAGGTCCCCGGCTCTCCCTCGTCGGCATTGACACAAAGATATTTTTCTTTGGGAGAGTCCTTGGGCACAAAGCCCCACTTCATGCCAGTCGGGAACCCCGCTCCTCCCCGTCCGCGGAGATTGGACCTCTTGACCTCGGCCGCCACCTGTTCCGGCGTCCACGAGGAGAGGACTGTACGAAGGGCCTCGTACCCGCCGCCCTCCTCATAGACTTTCAGGGTATGGGAGCCGGGCTTGTCAAAATTCTTGGTCAATATTTTTTCCATTTTTACATCCTCTGCTTCCTCCGTGAGCCCCCTCACCTTCACCCCGTTAGAAGTTTTATCACACATTCTGCTGCTTCGTGAATTTCTTGCCAGACTTCTAACGGGGTCAACCCCTCACCCTTGCCCTCTCCCCCATTCATGGGGAGAGGGGATAATCATTAGGGAGAGGAATCTTTAAAACTCCCTCTCCCTTTGGGGAGAGGGTGGGGGTGAGGGGGAACATCAGCCAGTATTCCTTCTTTTTCCCTCGATAATCCGATCGATCTCCTCAATGGTCGCGGGCGCCAGGATCTCATCATTGATCATCACCGAGGGAGAGGCATCGCAGTGGGCCAGACATTCCACCGTACCCAGGGTGAAAAGCTTGTCCGGCGTGGTTTCCCCCACGTCAATCCCCAGGGTCTTCTTCAGATGGCCCAAAATTTCCTCGGACCCCAGAAGGGAACAACTGATGCTTTCGCAAATGAGGATCAGGTTTTTGCCTCCAGGCGCCTCGAGGAACCAGGAATAAAAGGTCACCACCTCATGGACCCGGGCCGGCTGAACCCCGATCAGCTCGGCTGCATACTTCTCCGCATCGGGAGAGATATACCCCGCCTTTGTCTGGATCACCCGCAGAATGGGGAGCAGGGCCGCCTTCTTGTCCGGGTATCGGGAAAAAATCGAATCGATCTCCTTTTCAGGAAGCTTGTACTCCATCCCGCTTTATCCTCTCTCAAGTAAAGCGATCAGCTGTCAGCGTTCAGCTATATCTTCTGTCTTCCGCGGTTACCGCCAACTGCCCACTCGCTCTTGTCGTTACTGCCCACTGATTCTCACCTGTCCAGTTCCCCGGCAATCATGTTGATGCTTCCGAAGATGGGCGTCACGTCAGCCACCATCTCTCCCTGAATCAGATGCGAAAGGGCCGCAACCAAGTGAAAGCAGGGAGCGCGGACCCGTACGCGTGCCGGGATCCCGGTGCCGTCACTCACCACGTAAAACCCAAGTTCCCCGTTCCCCCCTTCGACCGGGAAATAGGCCTCTCCGGCCGGCGGACGGATTCCATGGCCGTCCATGATCAGCTTGAAATGGTTCATGAGCCCTTCAATGGTCGTGTAGACCTGCTCCTTGGGCGGGAGCGTCATCCGCTTATCGTTTAGGCAGACCGGGCCATCGGGGAGGTCCCGCAGGGCCTGCTCCACGATCCGCATGCTCTGTTCCATCTCCGCCATGCGCACCCTGTACCGGTCGTAGGTGTCCCCATGGTCCCCCACCGGGATCTCGAAATCCATGCGGTCATAGACCAGGTAGGGCGCGGCTTTCCGCACATCGTAGGGGATGCCGGTCGCCCTGAGACACGGTCCGGTGAACCCGCAGGAGACGGCATCCTCCCGGGAGATCACGCCGACGTCCCTGGTCCGGTCATAAAAGATCCGGTTCCTGGTCAGGAGCCGGTCACACTCCTGCAGTACATCACGCACTCCGATAAAGGCGGCCCGGCACTTCCCTGCGAAGTCCTGGGTGAGGTCGCCCTTGAGGCCCCCGATCCGAGTATAGGACGTGGTGATCCTGGCCCCGGTCACATCCTCGACCAGTTCGTAGAGGTATTCCCTGGCCTTCATCATATAAAGGAATACGGTGAAGGCCCCCAGCTCCATGGCAAAGGCGCCGATGCAGGTGAGATGGTCGATGACCCGTGAGATCTCGGACATGATTACACGGACATACCCGCAGCGCTCGGTTGTGCCCGCGCCGAAGAGCTTTTCCACGGCCATGGCGTAGCCCACGTTGTTGATCAGGGGAGAGACGTAATTCAGCCGGTCGGTATAGGGGATCACTCCGGTATAGGTATGGGTCTCGGCCTCCTTCTCAAAGCACCGGTGCATGTAGCCGATCTCCACGTCGGACGCGAGAATGGTCTCCCCGCGGAGAGCCAGCATGACCCGGACGACCCCGTGCATGGTCGGGTGCGAAGGCCCCATGTTGAGGTACATGATTTCGTTCCGGATGCCGTTTTCTCCCCGCACCGAAACCCCGGACATCTTAAGCGCAACGGCGATCCGCTCCTCAATGGAAGGCCCGCGCTCAAAGGCTGTCTCGGGCCGGCTCCCCGGACCGACCCTGGGCTGCCGCCTCTCCTTGGGATAGTCCTTGCGCAGGGGATGCCCCTCGAACCCCTCATACATGAGGATCCTGCGGAGGTCCGGATGGCCGTCGAAGGTGATGCCGAACATGTCCCACGCCTCGCGCTCCAGCCAGTTGGCGGAACGGTACTCGCCTGTCAGAGTGGGCACAAGGGCATCGTTCTCTGCCACCGGCACCTTGATCCGAAGGCGGGCCCGGCTCTCCAGCGCATAAAGATGATAGACGACTTCAAAACGGGGATCCTTCCCCATCCGGTCCACCGCGGAAAGGTCCATGAGAAAATTGAACCCGCGCGCCTCCTTGAGGAACCGGACCAGATCCGGAAGGATCTCCCGAGAAATGACCACCGTGTCATCCCCCAGTAAGGAGTGGGTCTCCAGAACCTTCTCTTTGTATCTTTCTGAAATATCCTCTAATAAGGCCATGGATACTCTATTTTTTATATTTCTCTATTCTCTCAGTATACCTGCTTTTGCTTCTGTATCTTTTCCTGGAGCTTGATCAGCCCGTCGAGGACCGCTTCAGGCCGCGGCGGGCATCCGGCCACGTAGATGTCCACAGGGATGATGGTGTCGATCCCCTGCACCGTGGCGTAGTTGTCATAGAACCCGCCCGAGGTCGCGCAGACCCCGAAGGAGAGGACCCACTTGGGTTCGCACATCTGGTCGTAAACCTGTCTCAGGATGGGGGCGAGCTTGTGACTGATGGTTCCGACCACCATGAGGAGGTCGGCCTGCCTCGGCGACCACCTCGGGAGCCCCGCGCCGAACCGGTCGATATCATAATGCGAACAGGCCACGGACATGTATTCCATGGAACAGCAGGCCGTGGCAAAAGGGTATTGGAAGAGGGAATATTTGCGGGCCCACCCGATGGCCGCGTCCAGACGAGTGGTGACGGCCTCCCTTTGCAGAAGTTTCTCTAATCCCATTCCAAAGCCCCCTTCTTCCAGGCGTAGGCCAGGCCCAAGGCGAGTATCGCAAGAAAGACCGTCATCTCCATGAAACCGAAGAGCCCCAGCTTCCGGAAGAGGATGGCCCACGGATAGAGGAAGACCACCTCGATATCAAAGATGATGAAGACCATGGCGATGATATAAAATCGGACAGGCACAGGCCTGTCATGCGGGGAGATGTTCGGGATGCCGGACTCAAAGGGCATGGCCTTGGCCGGGGTCATGTTCCGGGGGCCGATGACCCTGGCCAGGTAAAGGATCCCGCCGGCCATGGCCCCCGTAATCAGAAAGAGGAGAAGTATCGGAAGATAGGTGACGGACATCTGATCCCTTTACGGCATAGTAAAAAGTCCGTCTGCGGCGTTGCGCTTCATCCTTCGTCATTGCAGCGTACTCGTAAGTACGCCTCACTCCTCAGGATTCGTGCGCCTTGCATCCGGAGCTTTTTACTATGCCGTCTATCTTGGAGGCTTTTTTAAGAGACCATTATTAATGATCATGGTCCATGATACCGGCCTCGGCTTTGAGTTTCTTGACCTTGTCTTCGGGTTCTCCCTGTTTCTTGAAATAATCGGTGAGCGCAGACTCCAGGGCCTCCTCGGCCAGGACCGAGCAGTGCATCTTGATCGGCGGGAGCCCGCCGAGGGCATCGGCCACGACCTTGTTGGTGATCTTGATGGCATCCTCGATGGTCTTGCCCTTGACCATCTCCGTGGCCATACTGCTGGTGGCAATGGCCGCGCCGCATCCGAAGGTCTTGAACTTGGCGTCTTCAATCACCCCGTCCTTGATCTTGAGATAAAACCGCATCACATCGCCGCATTTGGGATTTCCCACCTCGCCGATTCCAGAGGCGTCCTCCATCTCTCCGACATTCCTCGGATTCATGAAGTGGTCCATGACTTTTTCACTGTATTCCATATTGCCTCCTTTGTTTCTCATGCAAGCCTTTGGCAGGCAAGAACAAGTTATTTAAATATAACTAACGGGAGGGCTTCTGTCAATTGGTCCGCAACCCGCGGGTCTGCGACAAATTTATGGGTAAATATTTCTCTGGTAGCGTCATTCCCCGACTCGATCGGGGAATCCAGACATTAGAAACTGGATTGTCCGGTCAAGCCGGACAATGACAACCCTATATAATCCTGATGTGTACCAACATTTTTGTCGCAGACCCGCAACCCGCTGGTCATGTGTCATGACAAAGCCGCAGTGCCGCGTCCACATGCGGTCTATTTTAGCGTTTCTGAGAACCATCCCGCGGCCCCTTTCCATTCCTCGCCTGAAAAAGGCTCCCCAAAATACAGAACCTCCAACGGATAAATTACTGACCTCCTTAATTTATTTGTAACAACAAAAATTATCTTGACATACTTTAATTCATACGGTATCCTTAATTCCTAAAGATATCCACCGGAGGTTTTATGGACAAGTCAGTCGTGACCGGCAAGGGCCAGGTCGTCATCCCATCCAAGTTGAGGCGCAAGTTCGGGATCAAGAAAGGAACCCAGGTGTACCTTTACGAGCATAACGGCGAGATAGCCATCCGGCCCATTACGGACGAGTATATCCAAACCCTGGCGGGCATAGCCGGAACCAAGGGGAAGCTGCTCAAGGCATTGATGGAGGAAAAAGACAAGGAGCGTGAACTGTGAGGGCCGCGACAAGGGTCTTGGATTCTTACAGTCTGCTCGCCTACTTTGAGGGTGAGGCGGGAAAGGAGAAGATGATTGAGGTTCTTCGCACGGCTCGGGATTCCGGCCGCCCTCTTCTTCTTTCCGTCATAAACTGGGGAGAGGTTTTCTACATCACCTTGAGAGAAGCCGGGCGGGAGCGGGCCGGCCAACTGGCTCATCTCATTTCCACCTTGCCTGTAGAGGTCATCCCCGCCGACCTGGAACTGACCCGGCTGGCCGCGGAATTCAAAGCGAACAACAAGATGTCCTACGCCGACTGCTTTGCCGCGGCCATGGCAAAATTGCGAAAAGCGGAACTGGTTACAGGGGATAAGGAATTCAAGCAGGTAGAGGGCCAGATCAAAATCATGTGGCTTTAGCCGTGTCGGGCCGCCGCATCCCGAACATCAAAAGCAAATTTTAACGAGGCAGGAATACGAACGAACGTTTCATGCCCAAGGCAG
>MNYV01000099.1 GCA_001873285.1 Nitrospirae bacterium CG2_30_53_67 | reverse complement strand
AAAGTCTACCAGTTCCCGCACAATTTCCGAGATCCGGTCGATATGTTTGCGAATCAGGCTGAGCCTTTCCTGACTCACAGGGTCGTCCGTCTTTCTCTGGATCAATTGAACCAGAGAAGAGATGGACGTGAGCGGATTCCCGACCTCATGAGCGATGCCGGAGGCCAGAAGCCCCACGCCGGCCATCTTCTCCTTTTGAATCAACTGGGCCTGTGACTCCTTGAGCTGAACCGTGGCCTCCTCGATCCTCTTTTCCAGATCCAGCTCGGCCTCCCTGATCTGCTCCATCCTCTGTTCCAGGGTAAACATCATGTTGTTGAAAAGTTCTCCCAACTCGGCCATGGAATCCTGGGTGGACAACTTGAACACGTCACAATCCTTGCAGTCATCCAGGAGACGGGCATTCTTCCCCACCACCTTCTCTCCGCAATGGGTGCCGGCGATTTGCCAGCAGCGGCGGTTCTTTGAACCATAGGCCGGACATCCCTCTCGGGTACAGTGCGTGTACTCCCAGCATTTCACCAGAAGGGGATTCTCAAAGCGGGTCTTGAAATCCTTGTGCTCTTCGGCCTCAAAAAAAAGCCGGGACATCTCGTTGACCACGCCTTCGAATTTAATGTAGCATTCCTTGTACTTGCTCTGGTCGCTGCTCTCCAGGATAAACATCATATTATTAAAGAGCTCGCCCAGATCGGATGCCGGTTCCCGTGTGGAGGCCTTGAAGACCTCACAGTCCTTGCAGTCCTGAAGGAGGCGGGCGCGGCTCCCCACAATCGTATCCCCGCAATGCGTCCCGGCGATCTGCCAGCAGCGTAAATTCTCGGCCCCATAGGCCGGGCATTCCCTGCGGGTACAGCCCGTCTTCTCCCAGCATTTGACCAGATGGGGATTCTCAAAGCGGGTCTTTAAATTCCTGCTCTTTTCGGTCTCGAAGAAGAGATGAGTGAGTTCGGTGATGGTCTTCTCAAGCTCAACGCCGTATTCCGTGTTCCTGAACTTCGCTCTCATGTCTCTTGATCCCCTTGCTTTGCAAAATAGATCGTATACATTGTACCCCATCCAGGGCTGAGCTGACAATCCCCCCGGCGTAACCGGCCCCTTCTCCCACGGGATAGAGCCCTTTCACGCTGATGGAGGCGTAATCTCCACCCCTGAGCATCCGCACCGGGGAGGAGGTCCGGGTCTCAATCCCGATCAGCACGGCCTCATCCGAGAGGAATCCTGAAATCCTGCGCCCCCATGCATAAAGGGCCCGCTTGAGACCCTGGGTGACAAAATCCGGGAGCAGCCCCATGAGATCCGCCGGGACCACGCCGGGACGATAGGTCACCGGAGGGAGCGCCGCAGATCTCTTGTCCCGCAGAAAGTCCGTGACCCGCTGCGCCGGGGCCGAATAATCCCCTCCCCCCATTTGAAAGGCGGCCTTCTCCATTCCTCGGAGAAAGGCAAGGCCGGAGAGCGGCTGAGAACCGCCGAAATCATCTCCATGAACGGTGACGACCAGACCGCTGTTGGCATGGCCGCTTGCTCTGTGATAAGAACTCATCCCGTTCGTGACCACGCTTTCCGGCTCTGCATTCGCCGCGATCACCTTCCCGCCGGGGCACATGCAGAAGGAATAAACCCCGCGGCCCAGAATCTTATCCCGGAAGGTCAAACGGTAATCCGCGGGGCCAAGGCGCCTGTGTCCCGCCCACCGGCCGTACTGCGCCCGGTCGATGATTTCCTGCGGGTGTTCTATGCGCAGCCCCACGGCCAGCGGTTTGGGTTCCATCCGGACCCCGGATCCAAGGAGTGCCTCAAGGGTATCCCCGGCCCCGTGACCCAGGGCGAGAATGACGGTATCGGTCTCGATCTCCTGCTGATGGTTGACGATGACGCCCCGCGCCACGCCGTCGGAAACCACGAGGTCCGTCATCCGGCTTTTGAATCGAACCTCACCGCCTGCGGATTCGATTTTTTCACGAAGGGTGACGATCACGCTCCTCAGCCGGTCGGTTCCGATATGCGGGTGGGATTCATAAAGGATCTCCGAGGGCGCTCCTGCATCAACCAGTTCCTGCAGAATCCAGGGGATCTCCCGGGCTCTCTTTCCGGTCGTGAGTTTCCCGTCCGAAAACGTCCCCGCTCCGCCTTCGCCGAAACAGACATTGCTGTCGGGGAGGAAAGCCCCTTCAGACCAGAAGGCCTGCACGTCCCCGATGCGTTCCTTCATGCGGCGCCCCCGTTCCAGGATGATGGGTTTCGCCCCGGAACGGGCGAGGATCAGGGAGGCAAAAATCCCCGCCGGACCGAATCCGATGACCACAGGCCTTGTTTCAAACCGGATGGGTCTTATGAGCGGGAAGACCGGTGAGGGTTTTGCGCGCTCGACCCGCACCCCGCCGGTTTCCCGGAATCTCCGGAGCAGGTTCTCCTCATCCGGAACGGAAATCTCTATCTGATAGAGGATCCGCACATCCTGACGCGCATCAATGGACCTGCGGACAATCCGGAAAGACATGATCTCGGCGAGGGGTATCTGCATGAGACCGGCCACAACCTGTTTCAGATCCAAGGCATCCTGGTCAGGCGTCAGCCGAATTTCACTCAGCAATAGAGACATGGTTTCCAAAGAAAGATAAAAAACCAAAGATCAAAATGCAAAAGTGGGTAAAAAGGGTTCGAGGATTCCAGGGTTCAAGGGGTCAAGTGAAATACTGATACCGGTAAACCGAGTACAAGAACGCAAGCAAAATCTTCAGAGAAAAACACTAAAACCCTTGACCACTGATGTTTTTAGCACTTCACTCGACCCCTTGAATCCTTGGACCCTCGGACCCTCAAGTCTTGAAAAGCACTTCACTTGACCCCTGGAATCCTTGACCCCTTGCCCCGTTAGAAGTTCCGTTCTTTACAGTATTCCTTGTGCTTTTTGATCCACTTTATTTATTTGTGAAACTTCTGACGGGGCTTGACCCCTGATGTTTTCACCCACTCTTTTGGAGATGATCCTAATTCTTTACGTCCCCATATCCCATGAAGAGAGATACTTTTTCTGTTCATCAGTCAGTTGATCGATGCTGATCCCCATGGTCTTGAGTTTCAGAGAGGCGACCCAGGAATCGATTTCCTTGGGAACATCGTAGACCTTCTTGCCCAGTTTCCCCTTGTTCTTCACGGCGTATTCCGAGGCCAGTGCCTGCGTGGAAAAACTCATATCCATGACGCACGCCGGATGCCCTTCCGCAGCCGAGAGATTGATCAGTCTCCCCTCGGCAAGGACGAAGATCTTTCTTCCATCGTCCATCATATATTCATCCACAAAGTTCCTCACACCCTCTCGGACCGTTACGGCCGTCTTCTTCAAGGCCACAAGATCAATCTCCACGTCAAAGTGGCCTGAGTTGCAGATCATACAGCCGTTCTTCATCACCTTGAAATGTTCCGCCCGGACCACGTGGATGTCACCGGTCAACGTACAGATCAGGTCGGCCCGCCGGGCCGCTTCAATCATCGGCATCACCCGAAAGCCGTCCATGGCCGCTTCAATCGCCTTGATCGGATCCACCTCCGTAACGATCACGTTGGCGCCCATGCCTTTGGCCCGCATGGCAAATCCCCTGCCGCACCAGCCGTACCCTGCCGCTACCACGGTCTTGCCGGCGAGGAGGATGTCCGTGGCGCGGATAATGCCGTCCACCGTGGACTGGCCGGTGCCGTAACGGTTGTCGAAGAGATGTTTGGTGTCCGCGTCATTAACCGCAATGATCGGGAAGAGAAGGGCATGGTCCCTCTCCATGGCCTTGAGCCGGATCACGCCGGTGGTCGTCTCCTCCATGCTCGCGACGATCTGCCCGGCCAGTTCCGGATGCCTGGAAAGGATCGACGAGACGAGATCCGCACCGTCATCCATGGTCATGTTGGGGCTGTGCGCCACGGCCGCCTCGATATGCCGGTAAAAGGTGTCCCGATCCTCGCCTTTCTTTGCAAAAACCGGGATACCGTATTCCTGAACAAGGGCCGCGGCCACATCATCCTGCGTGGAGAGGGGATTGGATGCGCAGAGCAGGAGATCGGCCCCGCCCGCCTTGAGCGTCCGGACCAGGTTGGCCGTCTCTGCGGTCACGTGAAGACAGGCCGACATCTTCATCCCCTTCAAGGGAAGTTCTTTTTCAAACCGTCTCCGCACCTCCCGGAGCACCGGCATATCCTGATCGGCCCACTCGATCCTTCGCTTTCCTTCCGCGGCGCGCTCCGGGGCCGCCACATCACACCTTGCTTTTATTTCCGTACTCATCACAACTCCTTCCTCTATTAAGGCTGCATATTGTCATTCTCCTCCTCCGGTTTGACCGGAGAATCCACCCTTCGACAGGCTCAGGGTGACAATTGTCATGGCGAGCTTGTCGAACCATGGATTGCCCGATCAAGCATGCCCTCCGATCCCACGATTAAGCTTGCCTTCCGACTTGATCGGAGGGTCGGGCAATGACGACAGCGCAGACAAGATAAGTATACTATGCAACGTTAAGAATAACATTTATGCCGCTTTAATTATGCAATGATATATATCTACTGCCTACTGTTTTACAGTCCCGCCAGCCGCCTCAACTCATCGGCCATGTCGGTCTTCTCCCAGGTAAAGCCGTCTCCTTTGCGCCAGAGGATCCCTTCGGGGCTTCTGCCGAAATGCCCATACGCCGCAGTGGCTTTGTAGATCGGCCGTTTGAGGTCGAGCTTTTTAATAATCTTGGCGGGACGCATATCAAAGAGTTTGCGTACCATCTCTACGATCTTCTGGTGAGGGATCTTCTCGGTGCCGTAGCCGTCGATATGCACGGAAACCGGCTGGGCCACGCCGATGGCATAGGCAAGCTGGATCTCGCATTTCTTGGCGATTCCCGCGGCCACAATATTCTTGGCGATATATCGGGCCATGTAGGCGCCGGAACGGTCCACCTTGGAAGGATCTTTGCCTGAGAAACATCCGCCCCCGTGGCTTCCCACGCCGCCGTAGGTATCGACGATGATCTTTCTCCCGGTCAGGCCGCAGTCCCCCTGAGGACCGCCGACCACGAAACGCCCGGTCGGGTTGATATGGTAAGTAATATTTTCCTCATCGAGCAGATCCGGCGGGATGACCGGTTTGATGACCTTCTCAATCATGTCTTCCCGAATCTCTTTGAGCGTCACATCCGGGCTGTGCTGCGTGGATATGACAATGGTATGTACCCGTTTCGGAGTCCCATTCTCATATTCCACGGTCACTTGAGACTTACCGTCGGGCCGGAGGTATTCGAGGACGTCCTCTTTGCGGAGTTCGGCAAGCTTCCGGGTCAGTTTGTGGGCCAGACTGATGGGAAGCGGCATATACTCCGGGGTCTCATTCGTGGCATAACCGAACATCAAGCCCTGATCGCCGGCCCCCTGCTCTTCTTCCTTTCCCCGGTTGACTCCCATGGCGATATCCGGGGACTGCTCCTGGATGGAGGTGACCACCGCGCAGGTCTCGTAGTCGAAACCGTATTTGGCCCGCGTATATCCCAGGTCCTTGATGGTCTCCCGCACGACCCTGGGAATATCCACGTAACAGGTCGTGGTGATCTCGCCGGCCACAAGGGCCAGCCCCGTGGTGACCAGGGTTTCGCAAGCCACATGGCCGTTCGGGTCCTGGTCCAGGATGGCATCCAGGATGGAATCGGAGATCTGATCGGCGATCTTGTCCGGGTGGCCTTCGGTGACGGACTCCGACGTAAACAGGTATCTCTCAGGCATAAGCATCTCCATTCAAATAGTAACTGTTAAAATTTCATCAACGAAAAAACCGGATACCCATCCAGTTTTTTCCTCCCGTTCAGAAACTGCA